>NZ_LZIX01000118.1:0-36978 GCF_001666955.1 Mycobacterium sp. E735
TCGCCGTCGAACGCGAGCTGGCCGCCGGCGGGTACCCCGGCACGCTCATTGCGGCCTACACCGATCTGCTGGACGCCGAGGCGGTGCGCGGGCTCGCCGCGACTCATCGGCCCGACGCGGTCGTCCACCTCGCCGCGGTCGTGTCCCCGCTGTCGTATCGCAAGCCCGCGTTGGCCCGCAAGGTAAACGTCGGTGGCACCGAGAATCTCTTGGCGGCCTGCGCCGCGCTCCCCCGGCCGCCGCTGTTCCTGATGGCGTCCAGCGCCGCGGTCTACGGATCGCGCAACCCCTACCGCCAGCCGGAGCGGATCACCCCTGATACCCCCGTGAACCCCATCGACCAATACGGTCAGGACAAGGTCCTCGCCGAGGCGGCGATCCGCGACAGTGGCCTGCCGTACGCGCTGTTCCGCCTGGGCGGGGTCATCTCGCCGGATACCCACACCACGGTCAACAGCGACTCGCTGCTGCTGATGCGGTCGATGCCCGGCGACAACCGCATGCACGCCGTGGACGCGCGCGATGTGGCGCTCGCTTTCGCCAACGGCGTCGACCGTGAGTCGGCGATCGCGGGCAAGGTGATCCTGATCGGCGGCAACGAGACCTACGTGCTCACCCAGCGCGACCTCGAGGACGGACTCATGGACGCCGTCGGCCTGGGTGGCCTGGGCCCGTCCGCCAGCCTGCCCGGCGACCCCACCGACGACCGCGGCTGGAGCTTCACCGGCTGGTACGACACCACCGAAGCGCAGGCGCTGCTGAACTTTCAGGAGCACGACTGGTCCGACACCCTGGCGTGGATCGCCCAAACACAGGGGCGCCTGCGGACCGTCGTGCGACTGCTGAGCCCCGTATTGCGCCCGGTACTGCGCACCGTCCTGATGGTGCAGCGCCGGCTCGAGGGGCGTGGACCATACGCCGACCCGTGGTCGCTGATCGAAAAGAAATACGGGACCGCCGCGCTGGCCGGCGTCGACTAGCTACCCGGCCGGGCGCTGCGGGTATCTCCCCGCTTGCGGGGACGGGTCGCCACCGCGTATCACTTCAGGGACGCGAAGAAGACGGCGGCCTTGCGAATCGAGTCCTCGACGGGTCCGGGCGTCCACCCGAGCTCGCGTTCGGCCTTGCCGTGGTCGAGCGGGGACATCAATTCGGCCATGCGGATTCCGACGTAGGCGAACGGCAGGTCCCGGCCCAGCAGCGCCGCCGCCGCGTCGTTGACCCGCGCACCGGCGCGCAGCACGGACATCGGGATACCGATGCGCGGCGGGCGCCTGCCGACGGCCGTGGCCGCGATCTCATGCAGCTCCCGGACGCTCATGTAGCGGTCGGAGACGATGTAGCGCTCGCCGTTGCGTCCGCGCTCCGCTGCGAGAAGCATTGCCCTTGCGGCGTCTTCGATGCCCACCACCTCGGCCGAGTAGCCGAAATAGAACGGAAACCTTCCGGTCGCGACGAGGGCAAGCAAGGAGCCGTGTGGGGTCGGCGCCCAGTCGCCGGGCCCATAGGTGGTGGATACGCACATCGCCACGGCGGGCAATCCCTTGTCCCGCGCGTACGACAGCAGCAGGTCTTCCCCGGCCACCCGCGCCTCGATATACGGGCCGCCCTGATCCCAGTTGTGCGGATCGTCCTCGGTGACTGGCTTACCGTTACTGATCGCCAAAGTGCCTGTGGTGCTGGTGTAGACGAACCTCTTGAGGTCGGCGCCCAGCGCCGCGTCGAGGACGTGTCGCAGCCCCTCGACGTTGGTGCGGAACAGCTGCGCCGGGTCCCGCAGCCACATCCGGGCGTCGACGACGCAGTAGTAGACGACGTCACACCCGGCCATGGCCGCGGCCAGCGCCCGGTCGTCGAAGACATCCCCGTAGCAGCGCTCGACATCGAGATCGTCGATTCCCTTGGTAGAGCTGGTGCGCCGCAACATCACTCGCACGTCGGCGCCGGCGGCGACGAGCTGCCGGGTGACATGCGAGCCCAGGAAGCCGCTCGCCCCGATCACCAGTTTCTTGGCGACGCCCACTAACGGTCGATCCACTTCATCTGCGCCTCGGCGTGATGGCCCCCGATGGCCGGGGTCAGCCGGTCGAGCCGGGACAGCTGGTCGGCGGTCAGTTCGACGGCGTCCGCACCGACGTTCTCTTCGAGGCGCGCCACGCGCTTCGTCCCCGGAATCGGCACGATGTCGCGGCCTTTCGCCAACAGCCAGGCGAGGGCCACCTGAGCGGGAGTGGCCCCGACATCGGCGCTGATGCTGCGCAATTCGTCCGCGCTGTTCAAGTTGTGCTGAAAGTTCTCGTCGAAGAAACGCGGATTGGTCTTGCGGTAGTCGCTGTCCGGCAACCCCTCGGTGGAGCGAATGGCGCCGGTGAGGAAGCCGCGCCCCAACGGCGAGTAGGCGACGAACCCGATCCCCAGTTCGCGCAGCAGCGGCAAGATCTCGTCTTCCTGGTCGCGTGTCCACAACGAATATTCGGATTGCACGGCGGTGACCGGATGAACCGCGTGCGCGCGCCGAATGGTCATCACGCCGACCTCCGAAAGGCCGATGTACCTAATCTTCCCGGCGGCGACCAACTCCGCCAACGCCCCGACGGTGTCTTCGATCGGGGTCTCCCGGTCGAGGCGGTGCTGATAGTAGAGATCGATGCGATCGGTTCCGAGCCTCTGCAGCGAACCGTCCACCGCGATGCGAATGTTGGCGGGGCTGCTGTCCAGCCCGCCGCGCCCCGTGTGGGAGATCATCCCGAACTTCGTCGCCAACACCACCTGATCCCGCCGGCCCTGCAGCGCGCGGGCGAGCAGTTCTTCGTTGACATACGGGCCGTAGACCTCGGCGGTGTCGATCAGCGTGACGCCCAGATCGATGGCGCGCTGAACGGTACGGATCGACTCGGCATCATCGGTGCCTGCGCCTGCGTACGCCACGGACATCCCCATCGCGCCCAGGCCCAGGCGGCCGACTTCCAGGTCGGCGAGGCGAGCTTGTTTCATGGGGTCATTGTGCGCCCGGCGACTTCACGGGACGGGGCGGGTACCGTTGCGCGAGTGCACCGCATCGATCTCGCCGCGATCCGATGGACGACGTAGAAACCGCGCGACCGGCCCGCAATCTCGCGGTCGACTACTACCGCGCCTCGGGCGTGGTCCTCATCGTGCTGGGCCACTGGCTGGCCGGTTCGGTGACTTACCACGATGGGCAATTCGGCCGCGAGAACCCGCTGCTCGACATGCCATGGACGCAATGGCTGACATGGATTTTCCAGGCGGTTCCGGTGTTCTTCTTCGTGGCCGGCTATGCCGGGGCCGTGTCGTGGGCTCACCGCCGCGACGCCGAGAGCTTCTCGCGCCAGGCCTGGATCCGGCATCGACTCGCTCGGGTGCTCGGACCGACCACGGTCTATGTCGCACTGATTTCGGCGATCGTGGTGGTCCTGCGGGCCCGGCATTTGCCCGGCACCGTGATGGAATACGCGGGTTGGGCGGTGGCCATGCACCTGTGGTTCCTCGCGGTGTACGTGCTCGTCGTGTCACTGACGCCGATTGCCGTTGCGGCGCATAGGCGTTGGGGCCTCGTGGTCCCGCTGGTACTGGCCGCGGGAGTCGTGCTGGTCGACGCCGTCTCGCTCGCGGGCCACGTCCCCTATATCGGCACGCTGAACTATCTGCTGTGCTGGGGCCTGCTCTACCAGCTCGGGATCGCCTGGCAGGGTGGCCTGTTGGCCGGCCGCCGGCCGATGCTGCTCGCTGCCGCCTCGGCCGTCGCTCTGATGCTGCTGATCCGGGTGGGGCCGTATCCGGTGAGCATGATCGGCGTTCCTGGCGAAGCGATCGAGAACACGACGCCGCCGACGGTGGCGATGATGGCCTTCGGGTGCACGCAAGCGGGGCTGGCCATGGCATTGGCGCCGGCACTGGACCGGATCCTGCACCACCGCTCGGTGCAGCGGGTGTTGTCCACCGCCAACGCCAACGTGATGGCCCTTTACCTATGGCACATGGTTCCGGTTGTCATCGTCGCGATCGTCGCCTATCCGGCAGGGCTGATCCCGCAACCGCACGAGGGTTCGGTGGCGTGGTGGCTCGTCCGGCTGGAGTGGATCACGATACTCAGCGTGGTGACCGCGGCCGAACTGATGCTGCTGTGGTGGCAGCGGCGGGTCTTCGCGGTTCCGCTGCCCACGTTCGGGCTGCCGCTCGGTGACCGCTTTGCCGAGGCGATCATGCTGACCGGCACCGTCCTGGCCGCCGCCGGGCTGCATCTGTTGGCGCAGGGCGGCTTCGCACCGAACGGGCGATTCTCCTGGCCGACCGCCGCCCTGTTCGCCGCCGGGGTCGTGTTGGTGGCGGTGCGACCCAAAACCCGAGACACGGTCCCCTCGGGTAAGCGACTTACGGCCCCTTGAGATGGGCCCTAGTGCCCTGGTCGCCTTCCTGATCGGAGAGAAACGTTTCCGCCAAGGCTCGGAGTATCCAAGCAGTTGAGCCTAGGCTACAGGGAGACATCCTCGCTAAGGGAGTACACAGATGTCACACGCCACGCTCCACACCAGCCAGGTCCCTCAGCAGCGCGCGCAGGACGCCGAGCTACTACGGAAGTCGGGGGTGCACAAGCTCGTCGTCGCCGATCGCGACGGCAACTGCTTGGCGTTCCTATTGGCCTGGGACAGCTTCGACTACGACGCCGAGACGGACACCTATGTGTGCGTCGTCGATAGCGATGGCAGAGATCTCATGACCGTGTATACCGCCGGTGAAATCAAACCGGCGTCCAAGGCGAACACCTATGTCGTGACCGCACCCGACAGGTTGAATGGCCACAGGGCGGTGTAGCCGCCCCGAACCAAGCGGGTTCTGACGCGCCACGCTTTCGGCTGACGGACGCGTCGCACGATGTCTGCCGCCCCGGTGGCGCGGCTCGGGGGATCTTGACATCGTCAAGCTTATGATGGACCGTTCGTACGGTTAGTTAGAGCCGAAGGGTGCACGATGCCTCGACCTGGTCGGCGTGGCGAGATCTTCGACGCGTTTGTCCGCTATGTCGCCGAACGCGGCTACGACAGAACGAATATGGGCGACATCGCCGACGAGCTTGGCATGTCGAAGGGCACCATCGTTCATCACTTCGGCACCAAGGCACAGATGTTGCGGGAGCTCGAGGAAACCCACCTCGCCCGACAACTCGATGCGGTGCAGATGGCATGGTCCCGGCTCGGTACACCGCAGGAACGCATCGCCGCAATCATTTACACCTCCGCGCTGCTCCAGGTGGTCGCCCGTGAGGCGACGGTGGCAAGCCAGCGCGAGGTGGTCCAGTTGTCCGACGACCCGGCGATGCAGCAAGTCCGGAAGCTGCGGAACCAATTGCAAAGCTTGGCGATTGAGGAGATCCGCAGCGGAATCGACGGCGGGGTCTTCCGAGCCGTCGACATCGAACTGGCGGCATTGCAGCTGTGGGGATCGCTCGAGTGGATGTGGGTGTGGTTCGGCCCCGCCGATTCCCGCAGCCCGGAACAGGTAGGGGCCGCGTTCGTCGACGTGTTCCTCGGCGGGTTACTGCTCGATCGGCTCGGGCTCGGCAAGTGGGCAAGCCCCTCCGCCGACGTCGTCTCGGTGGTGCGTGAATGCCTCGCCGCCGTCACGGGTCCGGCCGCCTAGCCTCCAACACCATTGCGCGGGGCCGTAATTGGCCCTACCGAGGCTCCGCTTGATGCGCCGCGTCAGCGTTGGCCGACGCTCGTTCGAACGGGAAAAGCACCGAAAAGCCCTGCCGAATACTGTACGCGCGGTCGGTTTCCGTGCGCAGGCTTTTCTCAAAAGAAAGGCCGACGATGTGGCGCCAGGCGTACCGACTACCGCCAAAACCCCTGTAAATCACCAAAAAGACGTCAACACGGCGCTGGCCACCCCCGAATTACTCGCGCGGCGAATACTCGCCGCCGCCGGCGGTTATTGACTGACCGTACGGTCTAATGCCATAGTGATGCGTGGCGCAAACTAGGGCGGCATGGAGCCGAAGGGTGGGATCTCAGAGTGTCGATCGGGAGGATCACCGGGTCGACTCGCGTCGGGAGTCAGCCCGCGCGGTACGCCACCGATGGGGGCCACCGCTCTTGCGGCAAGACCCGCGGCGAAGGAATCAGGAATCCGGCCCCGTCCCGCCTCACTCGAAACACTCTGTAGTGCAGCGCTTTGCACTGGTTGGCCGCGCGGCGGACCGCCCCGCCAACCAGGATCACGATCACCAACGCGATGACCGTCCCGCGACTACCCATCGCCCGCTTGACGAAGCGGCGGAACCGAAAGCCCTCGTTGCGCGGTCGCGTTCGGGACGGCACGCATGACCACCTCCCACCTGACCGCCAGCAAATTGAGCAGTCGGATTCGGCCCGGGACGGAAGTGGCCGGTGGATTCTTCCGCATGTGCGTGCTGACCGGGAAAGCGCTGAGACAGCCGTTCGAATGGCGCGAGTTCATCTGGAACGGCTGGTTTCTCATGCGGGTATCGCTGCTGCCCACCATCGCCGTGTCCATCCCGGAAACCGTGCTGCTCATCTTCACGCTGAACCTGCTGCTGGCGGAGATCGGCGCCGCCGACGTGTCGGGGGCCGGTGCCGCGATCGGCGCGGTCACCCAGCTCGGCCCGATCGTGACGGTGCTCGTGGTCGCCGGCGCGGGCGGCACCGCCATCTGCGCGGACCTCGGCGCGCGCACCATCCGCGAGGAGATAGACGCGCTCGAGGTGCTCGGCATCGACCCGATCCACCGCCTGGTGGTGCCCCGGGTCGTCGCCTCCACACTTGTCGCGGTGCTGCTCAACGGCCTCGTGGTCGCCGTCGGCCTCGGGGGCGGCTACCTGTTCAGCGTCTACCTGCAGAACGTCTCGAGCGGCGCCTACCTCTCCACGTTGACGGCGCTCACCGGCCTGCCCGAGGTGGTGATCGCGTTCATCAAAGCCGCGACGTTTGGACTGATCGCCGGCCTGGTCGGCTGCTACCGCGGGCTGATCGTCCGCGGCGGATCCAAGGGCCTCGGGACCGCCGTGAACGAGACGGTGGTGCTCTGCTTCATCGCGCTGTTCGCGGTCAACGCGGCGCTGACCACCATCGGCGTCCGGTTCGGGACGGGGCGCTGACATGTCCACGGCTGCCGCCCTCCGCGTCCGCTTCCCGCGGACGAGCGCATTCGTCATCCGTTACGGGGACGTCCCGTCTCGCCCGCTGGTCGAGATCGGGCAGATGGTCTGGTTCGCACTGAGCGCCGTCGGGCAGATCCCCTTCGCCGTACACCGCTACCGCAAAGAGCTGCTCCGCATGGTTGCCCAGATGGGGATGGGCACCGGCGCGATGGCGGTGGTCGGTGGCACCGCCGCCATCGTCGGCTTCATCACCTTGTCGGCGGGTTCACTCGTCGCCATTCAGGGCTACGCGACGCTGGGCAACATCGGTGTCGAGGCGTTCACCGGGTTCTTGGCCGCCCTGGTCAATGTGCGGTTCGTGGCGCCGGTGGCCGCCGGTCAGGCGCTGGCCGCCACGGTCGGCGCGGGTGCCACGGCCGAATTGGGCGCCATGCGCATCAGCGAGGAAATCGACGCGCTCGAGGTGATGAGCATCCGGTCGGTCCCCTTTCTGGCGTCCACCCGGGTGGTGGCGGGTCTGATCGTCATCGTCCCGCTCTACGGGTTGGCGATGACCATGGCGTTCCTGTCCCAGCAGGTCACCACCGTGTTGTTGTACGGGCAGTCCATCGGCACGTACAACCACTACTTCCACACGTTCCTGCGCCTCAACGACGTCGGCTGGTCGTTCGCGGAGGTCATCCTGGTCGCGGTGGTCGTGATGACCACCCACTGCTACTACGGCTACACCGCCACCGGCGGGCCGGTCGGCGTCGGCGAAGCGGTCGGCCGCTCGATGCGGTTGTCGTTGATCACCATCGTCGTGGTGGTCGTGCTGACCGCGATGGCGGTCTACGGCAAGACCCCCAACTTCAACCTCACCGTGTAGCCGCCCATGACGACCCCGGTGAAAGAGAACCCGCAACGCATTCCGCCGTACCGGACGACGGCGCTGGCGTTCCTGATTGTCTCCGCGGTGGTGTTGGGGTTCGTGTGGTTGCAGTTTCGGGGCCAGCTCACGCCGACGACGCGCTTGACGATGTTGGCCCCCCGGGCGGGCTTGGTGATGGATCCGGGTTCGAAGGTCACCTACAACGGCGTGGAGATCGGCCGGGTGGCCAGCATTTCGGAGATCGAGCGTGACGGCATACCGGCCGCCAAGTTCGTCTTGAACGTCAATCCGAAGTGGATCGAGCTGATTCCGGCCAACGTGGACGCCAATATCAAGGCGACCACGGTTTTCGGTAACAAGTACGTGTCGTTGACCTCGCCGAAAAAGCCGACGCCACAACGCATCACGTCGCAGCACGTGATCGATGCCAGGTCGGTGACAACGGAGTTCAACACCCTGTTCGAGACGCTCACCTCGATAACGGAGAAGCTGGATCCGGTCAAGCTCAACCTGACGCTGGCTGCAGCCGCGCAGGCGTTGACCGGGTTGGGCGACAAATTCGGGCAATCGATCGTCAACGCCAACGCCATCCTCGACGACATCAACCCGCAAATGCCGCAGATCCGGCATGACATTCAACAGCTCGGCGCCCTGGGCGACGTCTACGCCAAAGCCGCGCCGGATCTGCTCGACTCCCTCAACAACGCGGTGGTTACGGCGCGCACCCTGCACCGGCAGGAGGCCGATCTGGATTCTGCGTTGTTGTCCGCGGCGGGGCTGGGCAACACCGGCGAAGACATCTTCAAGCGCGGCGGGCCCTACCTGCAGCGCGGCGCCGCCGATCTGGTGCCCACCGCCCAGCTGTTCGACACCTACAGCCCCGAGATCTTCTGCACCATCCGCAACTACTACGACGAGGAACCGGCGGCCTATGCCACCACCGGCGGCGGCAACGGCTATGCGCTGAGAACCATGACCGAGCTGACCTCAGGGCTGGGCGGCATGTTGACGCTCCCGGGGTTGGCCGGCACCGCGGCCACGATGGGGCTCCTGACCCTGGCCGGGCTGGTGGGCGGGGCGCCGAATCCCTTTGTGTACCCGGACAACCTGCCCCGCGTGAACGCCCGCGGCGGGCCGGGCGGTGCGCCCGGTTGCTGGCAGGCCATCACCCATGACCTGTGGCCGGCGCCGAGTCTGGTGGTCGATACCGGCGCCAGCCTCGCGCCCTACAACCATCTGGAAACCGGCTCACCGTACGCCATCGAGTACGTCTGGGGCCGCCAAGTCGGGGACAACACGATCAACCCATGAAAATCACCGGCTCCGCCATCAAGCTCGGCATCGTCTCACTGGTGCTGCTGCTGATCACCGTGTCGATCGTCGTGGTGTTCGCCCAGATGCGCTTCAACAGCACCAACAGCTATTCCGCGGAGTTCAAGAACGCCACCGGGCTCAAGAACGGCCAGTTCGTCCGCGCCGCCGGGGTCGAGATCGGCAAGGTCAAAGCGGTGCGGCTGATCGACGGCGGCCAGCGGGTGATGGTGGACTTCAACGTCGACCGGTCCATACCGCTCTACCAGACGACGACCGCACAGATCCGCTATCTCAATCTGTTCGCCGACCGCTACCTGGAGCTCAAGCGCGGCGAGGGTGACGGCAGCGATCGGATCCTGCCGCCGGGCGGATTCATCCCCCTGTCCCGAACAGCGCCCGCACTCGACCTCGACGCCCTGATCGGTGGATTCAAGCCGCTGTTCAGGGCGCTCGATCCGGAAAAGGTCAACACCATCGCGTCGGCCATCATCACGGTGTTCCAGGGTCAGGGCGGCACCATCAACGACATCCTGGATCAGACCGCGCAGCTGACCGCGCACATCGCTGAACGCGACCAGGCGATCGGTGAGGTGATCAAGAACCTGAACGTCGTGCTCGACACAACGGTCAGGCATCGCAAGGAGTTCGACCAGACCGTCGACAACTTCGAAAGACTGATCACCGGCCTGCAAAACCACGCCGACCCGCTGGCGGCCGGGACCGCGAACATCAGCAACGCCGCCGGCACGGTGGCCGACCTCCTCGCCGACAACCGCGCGCTGCTGCACAAGGCCATCAACTACCTGCAGGCTCTGCAGCAGCCGCTCGTCGACCAACGTGATCAACTCGGCGACCTGATTCACAAGACGCCGACCGCGCTCAATCTCATCGGACGCAGCATCGGCCTCTACGGGGACTGGGTGAACTTCTACCTGTGCGACCTCAGCATCAGGTGGAACGGGTTGCAGCCCGGTGGCCCGGTCCGCACGGTCCGGATCTGGCAGCAGCCCACCGGTAGGTGCACGCCGCAATGAGAACGCTGACGGAATTCAACCGCAACCGGGTCGGCCTGATGGGCATCACCGTGCTGGTGCTGGTCGTCGCCGTCGGCCAAAGCTTCACCAGCATCCCGATGATGTTCGCCAGCCCGAGCTATTACGGACAGTTCACCGACACCGGTCAACTCAACAAGGGCGATAAGGTGCGCATCTCCGGCGTGAACGTCGGCAAGGTGGAGGCGTTCGATATCGACGGCGACCATGTCCGCATCAAGTTCAATATCGGCGCCAACACCATCGGCAGCGAGAGCCGGCTCGCGATCAAGACCGACACCATCCTCGGCAAGAAGGTACTCGAGATCGAGCCGCGCGGAACGCAGACGTTGCGGCCGGGGGCCGTGTTACCGCTGGGCCAGAGCACCACCCCGTATCAGCTCTACGACGCCGCCTTCGACGTCACCAAGGCCGCCACCGGGTGGGACATCGACACCGTCAAGCAGTCGCTGAATGTGTTGTCGCAGACGATCGATCAGACCTATCCGCATCTGAGTGCCACGCTCGAGGGTTTGACCAGATTCTCCGACACCATCGGCAAACGCGACGACCAGATCAAGCACCTACTCGCTCAGGCCCATCAGGTCGCCAGCGTGCTCGGTGACCGCAGCGAACAGATCAACCGGCTGCTGGTCAACGCGAAGACACTCCTGGTCGCGTTCAACGAGCGCAGCCGCGCCATCGGCGCGCTGCTGCAGAACGTTTCCGCTTTCTCGGCCCAGGTGCAGGGATTCATCAACGACAACCCGAATCTGAACCCCGTGCTGGAGCAGTTGCGCGCGATCAGCGACGTGCTGGTGGCGCGTAAGGATGACCTCGCCCAAACCCTCACGTACGTCAGCCAATTCGCCGCCTCCCTGGGTGAATCGGTCGCGTCGGGACCGTACTTCAAGATTGTCCTGTCCAACCTGCTGCCGTATTGGATCTTGCAACCGTTCGTCGACGCCGCGTTCAAGAAGCGCGGCATCGATCCGGAGGACTTCTGGCGCAGCGCCGGGCTTCCCGAGTTCCGGTGGCCGGACCCCAATGGCACCCGGTTCCCCAACGGCGCGCCGCCGCCCGCGCCCCCGGTGCTGGAAGGCACCCCGGACCATCCGGGACCGGCGGTGCCGCCGGGAACGGCCTGCTCGTACACGCCACCGGCCGACGCGCTGCCGCGACCGTGGAACCCGTTGCCCTGCGCGGGTGTTGACGTCGGCGCCTTCGGCGGCAGTTTCCCGGCACCGATCGACGTCGCGGCGTCACCGCCGAACCCGAACGGCCTGCCACCGACGCCGGGAATCCCGATCGCCGCGCGGCCCGGCGACCCGCCTCCCGACGTGCCCGGCGTACCGGTGCCACTGCCCACCCAAGCCCCGCCGGGCGCGCGCACCGAGAACCTGCAACCCGCAGGCCCCGCCCCGCCACCGTCGGCGTTCGCTCCAGGACTCCCGCCGGGGCCGGCGGCGCCCCCGGGACCCGGACAGCAGTTGCCGGCGCCGTTCATCAACCCCGGCGGCACGGGCGGCAGCGGTATCACCGGAGGTAACCAGAATTGAGTAGCGTCTTCGGTATCGGCAAACCGCAGCGCCGGACGGTCGTCGGGGCGGTGGTGGTGCTGCTGGCCCTCGTCGCAGGGATCGTCGGCTGGCGGCTCTATCAGAAGTTGACCACCAACACCGTAATCGCTTACCTCCCAACGGCGAACGCGCTCTATTCCGGGGACAAGGTCCAGATCATGGGCGTGCGCGTCGGCTCAGTCGACAAGATCGAGCCAGCCGGCGACAAGATGAAGGTGACGTTCCACTACGACAACAAATACAAGGTGCCCGCCAACGCGTCCGCCGTAGTCGTCAACCCAACCCTGGTGGCGTCGCGGAGCATTCAGCTGGAGCCCCCCTACAAAGGTGGCCCGGTGATGGGCAACAACGCGGTGATCCCGATCGAGCGCACGCAGATGCCGACGGAGTGGGACGAACTGCGCGAAAGCGTCGCCAACATCATCTCCAAACTCGGCCCGACGCCCGAGCAACCCAAGGGCCCGTTCGGTGAGGCCATCGAGTCGTTCGCGGACGGATTGTCCGGCAAGGGCAAGCAGATCAACACCACACTGAACAGCCTGTCGCGGTCGCTCACCGCGCTGAACGAGGGCCGGGGCGACTTCTTCGCGGTGGTGCGCAGCCTGGCGCAGTTCGTCAACGCGTTGCACAAAGACGACCAGCAATTCGTCGCGCTGAACAAGAACCTCGCCCAGTTCACCGACGAGTTGACCGGGTCCGACCGCGACCTGTCCAACGCTATCCAGCAGTTCGACAGCCTACTCTCAACGCTGCGCCCGTTCTTGGACAAGAACCGCGAGGTGCTCGCCCATGACATCGGCAACCTCGACAGCCTGACCACCACGCTGGTCCAGCCCGACCCGCTGAACGGGTTGGAGACCGCCCTGCACGTCCTGCCGACGCTGGAGACGAATCTCAGCCAGATCTACCACCCGTCCCACGGCGCCGTCATGTCCATCCCGGCTATCCCGAACTTCGCCAACCCAATGCAGTTCATGTGCAGCATGATTCAGGCCGGCAGCCGGCTGGGCTACCAGGAATCCGCCGAACTGTGCGCCCAATACCTGGCGCCGATCCTCGATGCGATCAAGTTCAATTACCTGCCGTTCGGGCTGAACCTGTTCAGCACCGCCGAGGTGCTGCCCAAGGAAGTCGCCTACTCCGAACCCCGGCTGCAACCGCCCAACGGGTACAAAGACACCACGGTGCCCGGGATCTGGGTGCCCGACACTCCGTTCTCGCACCGCAATACCCAGCCCGGCTGGGTCGCCGCGCCGGGCATGCAAGGCACCCAGGTGGGGCCGGTCACCGGGGGCCTGATGACCCCCGAATCGCTGGCCGAACTCCTGGGCGGCCCCGACGCCCCACCCCCTCCCCCGGGCTTGCAGACGCCGCCGGGGCCGCCGAACGCCTATGACGAGAACCCCGTCGTGCCACCGATCGGCCTGCGTGCGCCGCAGGTGCCGATCCCGCCACCGCCCCCGGGGCCGGGCGTGGTCCCGGGTCCGGTCGCGCCGACACCGGCGGCCGCCGCTACGGGAGCCGGATCATGATGCGCACCTTGGCTATTCGGGTCCGCCACCTGGGCTGGAAGGCGCTTGCTGTGTTGACCGCCGCGACGGTGCTTACCTCGTGCGCGAAGTGGCACGGAATCGCCAACGTACCGATGCCCGGCGGTCCGGGCTCCGGGCCCGGCTCCTACACCGTGTATGTCCAGATGCCCGACACGCTGGCCCTCAACGACAACAGCCGGGTGCGGGTGGCGGATGTCTTCGTCGGCACGGTGCGCGCGATCGAACTCAAGAACTGGGTCGCGACGCTGACACTGCGGCTGGGCAAGAACGTCAAGCTGCCCAGGAACGCCACCGCCAAGATCGGCCAGACCAGCCTGCTGGGTTCCCAGCACGTTGAGCTGGCGGCGCCGCCCAACCCCTCCCCGGAGCCGCTGCGGGACGGTGACACCATCCCGCTGAAAAACGCGTCCACCTATCCCACCACCGAGCAGACGCTGGCCAGCCTCGCCATCGTGCTGCACGGAGGCGGCATCCCGAACCTCGAAGTGCTGCAGAACGAGGTCTACAACATCCTCAACGGGCGGGCCGACCAGATCCGCGCCTTCCTGGGCAAGCTGGACACCTTCACCGCCCGGCTCGACGAGCAGCGCGCCGACATCACCCGGGCCATCGATTCCACCAACCGGCTGCTGGCGTACGTGGGTCCCCGCTCCGATGTGTTGGACCGGGTCCTCACCGAATTCCCGCCACTGCTCAAGCATTTCGCCGACAAACAGAATCTTCTGATCAACGCCGTCGACGCGACGGGACGGCTCAGCGGAGTCGCCGACCAATACCTGTCGGCCGCGCGTGGCGACATCCACCAGGACCTGCAGTCGCTGCAGTGCCCGCTGCGCGAGCTCGGCCGGGCGGCGCCGTACCTCATCCGCGCCCTCAAGCTGATCCTCGTGCGGCCGTTCGACATCGACGCCGTGCCCAAGGCGTTCCGCGGTGACTACTTCAACCTGTCGCTGACGCTCGACCTGACCATGAGCGCCGTCGACAACGCGGTCCTCACCGGGACCGGATTCTCCGGGGCGCTGCGCGCGCTCGAGCAATCGTGGGGCCGCGACCCCGAAACGATGATTCCCGACGTCCGGTACACGCCGAACCCCAACGATGTTCCGGGTGGCCCCCTGGTCGAAAGGGCGGACAGGCAATGCTGACCCGCTTCATCAAGCGCCAGCTGGTCGCGTTCACCATCCTGACCGCGATCACGGCGGTCGCGCTGGGCTGGTACTACTTGCAGATTCCCAGCGCGGCGGGAATCGGCCAGTACACGCTGAGGGCGGACCTGCCCGCGTCGGGTGGGCTGTACAAGACCTCCAACGTCACCTATCGCGGCGAAACCATCGGCACGGTCACCGCCGTCGAGCCGACCGCGACGGGCGCGCGGGTGACCATGAGCATCGGCGACCGCTACCGGATACCGATTGACGCGTCGGCGAACGTGCATTCGGTGTCGGCGGTCGGTGAGCAATACCTGGACCTGGTGTCGACGGGCAATCCGAGCCAGTACTTCTCGCCCGGCCAGACGATCACGAAGGGGACCATCCCCACCGAGATCGGGCCCGCGCTGGACGCGGCCAACCGCGGGCTGGCCGTGCTGCCGAAGGACAAGATCGCCTCGCTGCTCGACGAAACCGCCCAAGCCGTAGGCGGATTGGGCCCCGCGCTGCAACGCCTGGTCGACGCGACGCAGGCCATCGCCGGCGACTTCAAGACCAACATCTCCGACATCAACGACATCGTCCAGAACTCCGGGCCCGTCATCGACAGTCAGGTCAACTCCGGCGACTCGATCGAGCGGTGGTCACACAATCTGAACATCCTGGCCGCCCAGAGCGCGGAAAACGACCGGCACGTGCAGAGCATCCTGACCCAGGCGGCCCCGACCGCCGATCAGGTCAACGAGGTGTTCGGCGACGTCCGCGAGTCGCTGCCGCAGACCCTGGCGAATCTCGAGATCGTGCTGGACATGCTCAAGCGCTACCACAAGGGCGTCGAGCAACTCCTGGTCGCCTACCCGCAGGGCGCCTCGGAGGGCCAAACCGTGACGTCGGCCTTCCCGGGGTATGCGTCGCTCGGCACCTCGCTGACGATCAACCAGCCCCCGCCGTGTCTGACCGGGTTCCTCCCGGCGGCCGAGTGGCGGTCTCCCGCGGACACCAGCCTCGCGCCGATGCCGTCCGGAACCTATTGCAAGATCCCGCAGGACACCCCCGCGAACGCCGTGCGCGGCGCACGCAACCTTCCATGCGTCGACGTCCCGGGTAAACGCGCCGCGACGCCACGGGAGTGCCGCGATTCCAAACCGTACGTGCCGTTGGGCACCAACCCGTGGTACGGCGACCCCAACCAGATCGTCACCTGTCCTGCGCCGGCCGCGCGTTGCGACCAGCCCGTGAAACCGGGGCTCGTGATGCCCGCGCCGTCGGTCAACAACGGCCTCAATCCGGCGCCCTCCGACCGGGTGGCGGGGACGCCGCCGCCGACCAGCGATCCGCTGCAACGGCCGGGATCGGGCACCGTCGAATGCAATGGGCAGCAACCGAACCCGTGCGTGTACACGCCCGCCGGCCCTCCCCCGGCGGTGTACCTCCCGCAGAGCGGCGAACTGGTGGGGCCCGATGGCGTCAAGTACGCGGTCGAAAACTCGAACAAGACCGGAGACGACGGCTGGCAGGACATGCTGGCGCCGTCGACCGGCCGATAGAGATTGGAGCGACATGCCGGAAGCCATTGGCCTGGGCCAACTTCGAAGTGACGCCTGCACGTATCTCGAGCGGGTCGCCGCCGGGGAGGCGATCGACGTCATCCGTCGCGGCAAGCTGGTGGCGCGGATCCTGCCCGTCGGTGACTGGCGGGTGGCTCCGATCCCGGCGCGTTCGGCGAAACTCGCCGCGCAGGACACCGGCGGGTGGGTCGGCCTCGACGAACTTCGCACCCGCGCCGGCCGGTGCTTCGACCGGGTGGCGGCCGGGGAGACGCTGAGCGTCGTCCGGGGCGGCCGATTGTTGGCGCAGATCGTGTCCGCCGGTGACGCGGCGAGCAGTCCCACACCGGCGGATGGCCGGGGTGGGATCGAGCTCGACGAGCTCCGGAAGCGCGCCGGGCGCTACTTCGATGAGGTCGCGGCGGGGCAGACGATCGAGGTCATCCGCGGCGGCAAGCTGGTCGCCCGCATCGTGTCGGTCGCGTAGGAACGGCGGCGGCGCATACCCCGGAAGCTTTCCCGAGGTCATGTTGTTGAGCGGTGCATGACCATGACGGGCTTCCACGAAGGAGAGACCGCGACACAGCGGCGAGCGGGCGTCGAAGCCGAGGCCAAGCGGCTCGAGGGCATGCTCGACTCGCCGGGCCTGTCCGGCGGCGCCGCAAGATTTCTCGCCGCACAGCGATTCGCCGCCCTGACCGGACGGGACCACGACGGCGTGCTGTGGACGTCGCCGTTGATCGCCGCGCCGGGTTTCCTCCGCGGCCGGGACGACGTCTTGCGTGTGTCGGCATCCCCCCGCAGCGGCGACCCGCTGCACCGGCTCCCGGCCGGCCAACAAGTCGGACTGATCGCGATCGACTTCGCCACCCGCCGCCGGTTACGGGTGAACGGCGAGCTCGTCGGCTCGGACGACGCGGGCCTGGCCGTCCGCGTCGACCAGTCATACGGCAACTGCCCCAAGTACATTCACCCGCATACCATCGACACCGACGCCCTCGGCGCACCCGCTTCACTGCGCGCGAGACGCGCAACGCTTGACCCGTCCGATCAGGCGATGATCGCGAGGTCGGACACGTTCTTTCTGGGCACGAGCCATCCCACCCGGGGTAGCGACGCGTCGCACCGCGGAGGCCCACCCGGCTTCGTCCGGGTCGACGCCCCCGACCGGCTCTGGTGGCCGGACTTCCCCGGGAACAACATGTTCAACAGTTATGGAAACCTGGCCGTCGACGACGAGGCCGCCTTGCTGTTCGTGGATTTCGGGACCGGTGCGAGCCTGCACCTCACCGGGACCGCACAGGTGCGGTGGACTAGCCCCGGTGCCCCCGGGGACGACGGCGGCGTGGGCAGGAACGTCTCATTCTCGGTCGGTGCCGTGGTCAGCGTCGGCAACCGCTAACCCTCGAGGAATCCGCCCTCGGGAAGCGGGCGTTGGCAGATCGTCCGCGCCTCGGCGGCGCTAAGCCCGAACAGCCGCAGCACGTTCTCGGTGACGAGGTCGGCGGCGTGCGCGTCGTCTCGATCGGGGTTGTCCCGCAACAGGTTTCCGAGCCCCAGCAGCGCACCGCCGGCCATTGCGAGGGCCAACTCGGGATCCTCGACGTCGAACCGACCGGCCGCGACGCCGGCTTTGATATCACGCAGGGCGCGCGGCGCCAAACCACGTTCGGACGACAGCAGCTCCAGCCCGTTGGCCAACAGGATCCGGCTCTCCTGCGGGCGGCGGCGGAACAGCCTGCCGGTCATCCGAAAGCTGGTGGCGAAGATCTCCGCCGGGTCCTCGATGGACGCGGTGAGCCGGTCGAGCATCGCCCCATAGACGTCGAGCACCTCGGCGACCGCGGCCTCGAACAGCTGCTCCTTGCTGTCGAAGTGGTTGTAGAAGGACCCCATGCCGACGTCGGCGGCCTGGGTGATCTCCAGGACCGGCACGTTCACCTTGCCCTCGGCGATCAGTTGCTGCGCGGCCTTGACCAGCGCCGCACGGGTGCGCCGCTTGCGCCGCTCCAGCCGGTTGGCCGGCTCCGCCATCGCACTCACCCCCGCATTATGCATCAGTCATGAGGATTTCGTCAGACTCTTGACTGAACGTTATCTCGTATGTGACGATTTCGTCAGTTAGGTTTGGGAGTGACCATGGATTTGACCGAAAGCGCACGTCCGGAGGCGCACAGCGAGCAGGGCGCACTGCGCGGGGAGCATCCCGGGCGGTCGCGCAACCCCGTCATCAGGGTCGCCGACATCGCGTGGCTGGAGTTCGAGCGGCCAGACTTGGGGCGCGCCGAGGCGTTCGCGCGGGCATTCGGCTTCCACACTGCCCAGCACGGCCCCGGCGAGGTGCAGTTGCGCGGCACCCGGGCGGGTACGCCGTGCGTGATCCTGCGTCGCGGCAGGCGCAGCCGGTTCACCGGCGCGGCGTTCCGGGCCTGCGACGAGGCCGACGTGCTCCGGCTGGCGGGCAACGCCGGGGCACCGATGCGACGGCTACCGGAGGCCATCGGCGGGGTGTCGGTCGACCTGACAGACCCCAGCGGAATGTTGGTTCGGGTCGTCGCCGGCATGCACGAGCTCCCGGACCTGCCGGGCCAACAGGCCCACGTCTTCAACTTCGGCCCCGAGGTGCGGCGCACCAATGCCGGCCAGCGTCCCCCGCGGGTGCCCGCCCGGGTCGAGCGCCTGGGCCACCTGGTGGTGCAGTCGACCAAGTACCTCGAGACCCTCAACTGGTACCTCGACAACCTCGGCATGATCGTCAGCGACTTTCTGTACTTCCCCGGCCAGCGGCACCGCGGCCCGGCGATGAGTTTCATTCGCTGCGACCGCGGTTCGATACCGGCCGACCATCACACCCTGGCGATGGCCCTGGGGCCGGCCAACCGCTACGTGCACTCGGCCTATCAGGTCAGCGATCTCGACGCGCTGGCTGCTGGCGGCGAATACCTTGGCGCGCACGGCTATTCCCGGTCCTGGGGAATCGGCAGGCACATCCAGGGCAGTCAGATCTTCGACTACTGGCGCGACCCCGACGGCGACTTGTTCGAACACTTCACCGATGGCGACCTGTTCGACAACACGCTCGACCCGGGCTGGGCGCCCTTCACCGCATCCGGGTTGGCGCAGTGGGGGCCGCCGGCAAGCAGAGATTTCCTCGGAACCGACCCCAAGTCGGCACGCCGGGAACTGGTTTCGATGATGACCGCCCTCCGCTCGCACAACGAATTCGATTTCAACCGCCTGATCGGCCTACTGAAAGTTCCTACCTCATGACCCTTTCCGTGCTGCACACCGCTTCCGAAACCGACCGCGCCTGGTGGCTCAAAACCGCCGAGGGCGCAGTCAGAATCGACACCACCGCCACCACCACCGCCGCGTTGCTGGCCGACCGGGCCGCCATCGAGAGTGCGGCGACGAAAACCGAAGCCGTCGCCCTCGACACCCTCGCCTTGGTCTCACCGGTGACCCGGCCGTGCCGGGTGATAGCTCAGATGACCAACTACGAGTCGCACGTCAAAGACGCGGGCATGGATCCGGCGTCCATCCCCCTCACCTTCTTCCGCAAGGCGTCCGCCTCCATCACCGGGCCGTTCGACGACATCGTCAAGCCCCCGCACGTGAAGCTGCTCGACTACGAAGTCGAGATCGGCCTGGTGATCGGCCGCGCCGTCCCGATCGGCACCACCATCTCGGACGCCAACCTCGGCGATTTCGTCGCCGGGCTGGTGGTCACCAACGACGTCTCCGCGCGCGACGTCCAACTCCCCCAGACCCAGTTTTACGAGGCCAAGTCGTATCCGACGTTCACCCCGGTCGGCCCCGAACTGGTGCTGCTCACCGCCGACGAGCTCAAGCGCTTCGGTGACCTGCGATTGCGCCTCAGCGTCAACGGCGAGGAACGCCAGAACGCGCTCGTCGAGGGCGACATGCTGTACCGGCCACTGCAGGCGCTGCAGTCGCTCACGCAGTTCCAAGAACTCGCCCCGGGTGACCTGGTGCTCACCGGCACCCCGGTCGGCACCGCGCTGAGCGCCCCACCGAAGCCGGTACAGTTCGTCGGAAACCTGTTGCCGCCGGGACTCAAATGGAAGATGTTCTTCTCGCGGCAGGCCGCCAACCGCAATTACCTGCACGACGGTGACATCGTCGAGGCGTCGGTGGCCACCGACGACGGCGCCATCGATCTCGGAACGCAGCGCACCCCAGTGCGATACACATGACGACCCCGGCTACGCGGCGGGTACCCGTCGTCATCGTCGGCGCCGGACCGACCGGCGTCACCGCGGCCACCCGGCTGGCGCAGTGCGGCGTCCATTGCCTGGTGCTCGATCGCTGGACGGACGTGTACCCCCAGCCACGAGCGGTGCATCTGGACGACGAGATCTATCGCATCATCGCCCGCCTCGGGTTGGGCGGCGAGTTCGCCGCGATATCACGGCCGACGCTGGGTTTGCGGTTGGTGGACAGCCGGTTCCGCACTCTGGCCGAATTCAACCGCGACCCCGAGCACAGCGTGCACGGTTTCCCGCAGGCCAACATGTTCGACCAGCCCGAATTGGAGACCCTGCTGCGGGCCAACCTCGAGCGCCATCCCAATGCCGAACTGCGCGGGAACGCAGAAGTCACCGATGTTGTGGCGGACGGAACGCGCATCCGCGTCACGTTCACCGACCGCTCAGACGGTGGGCGTCACCACGTCGACGCCGACTACCTGCTGGGCTGCGACGGCGCCAACAGCCTGGTGCGGGCACGGATCGGTTCGACCATGCGGGACTTGAACTTTCAGCAACGCTGGCTGGTCGTCGACATCGCCAGCGAGGCGGACCTGGGCCAGTGGGACGGGGTGCACCAAGTGTGCGACCCGGATCGCGCGGGAACGTACATGCGCATCGGGCCGGCCCGCTACCGGTGGGAGTTTCAGTTGCTCGCCGGCGAAACCGCGGCGGACTTCGGCACGCTCCAGCGGCTGCGACCGTTGATCAAACCATGGACCAGCACCGTACCCGTCGCCGAGCTCACCCTGGTGCGGGTCGCCGAGTACACGTTCCGGGCACAGATCGCCGACCGCTGGCGCAACGGCAACGTCTTCCTCCTCGGCGACGCGGCGCACCTCACTCCCCCGTTCATCGGCCAGGGCATGGGCGCCGGGCTGCGCGACGCCGACAATCTCGCCTGGAAGATCGCCGGGGTCCACCGCGGCGCCCTTACCCCGGACGTGCTCGAGACTTATGAGCGCGAACGAAAGCCGCACGCTCGCTACATGATTCGCCTCGCGCTGAGTATCGGCTGGGCGATGACCGGCGGCGGCCACCTTGGCAACGCAGCGCGCCGGGCGCTGTTGCCGCGGCTGCGGCTCATCCCCGGCCTGCGCGACAAGGTCGTCGACTCCACAACGCCGCCGCTGCACCGCTCAGCGTGGGTGTCTAAATCGCGGCGACCGCATCAGCTACCGGGCACGCTGTGCCCCAACCCGCCGCTGCACGACGGTCGACGGGTGGACGACGTCCTCGGCACCGGTTTCGCGTTGATCGCCGTCACTCGCCCCGGCGCCGCCGACGAGGCCGCCCTGCGGCGGCGCGACGTCACCGTGCTGGTCGCCGACCCCGGCAGCGCTCTGGAGACGTGGCTGCGGCGGGGTCGCGTCACCGCCGCGCTGGTGCGCCCCGACCGAACGGTGGCGCGCGCCGGGCGCGACCTGGCCGCCCTTTGCGCGTGGACCGCCACCGCCCTGTCGCCCGGCGAGCGTCAGCCGGACGCGGACGGCCGGGCGACGATCACGGGTATCCGTACCGAGTGCAGCACGGCGTTGCTGACCGATCCCAGGAGTATGCCGGACAAGCCGCCACGGCCGTGACTGCCCACGACGAGAAGCTGGGCGAATTCCGACTTTTCGGCAAGCTGCCGAGCCGGCGCGTCGCGTTCGACCAACCTCTGCACCGTCACATCGGGATAGCGCTCCTGCCAACCGGCCAGGTTCTCGGCGAGGCTCCGCTGGGCCTCCTCTTCCAGTGACGACCAATCCGCTTCGGGGAGTTCGCTGATCGCGATGTCGCTCCATGCGTGCAAGGCCATCAGGTCGACGCCGCGCCGGGAAGCCTCGTCGAACGCGACGGCGGTCGCGAGCTCGGAGGCCGGCGAGCCGTCGATCCCCACCAGAACGGGAGCGTCCCCGTTGTCCGGCAGGTCGTCCCCATGGATCACCGCGACGGGACAATTCGCGTGCCGCACCACCGTCGCGCTGACCGAGCCCAGCACGCCACGCGCCAGTAACCCGCGTCCCGCCGTGCCGACGACGACCATCTCCGCCTCGTCGGACATCTTGATCAGGGCCAGCGCGGGGCTGGAATACACGAGTTCCCGGTTGATCGCGATCTCACGGTCCGCCGCTAGCGCCTCCTCGGCGAGCTTGATCGCGTGCATGATCGCCTTCTTGCCCTCGTCTTCCAGCCGCACTGCCAGAGAGTCGGGGTATGGGACCGGCGGCCAGGTGGCGGTGGGCGTCGTCACCGCGTGGACGACGGTCAGTGGAACTTTCCGCATGGCCGCCTCGCGCGCGGCCCAACGTGCCGCAGCGTTCGATGCCGTCGAGCCGTCGACCGCGACGACGATGCCGCGCTGTTGGTCAGGTGCTGACATTTCGTTCTCCCTCCATCACCGACGACGCTATAAACCCGACGGGCGTGGGTCGTGAGGCTTAAGTCCCTAACCACCGGGACGGAGGGCTGTTACCGGCGTGGCGTTAAGGCGCCCTTAACGCCACGGTCACTCGCCGGTCAGACGGCTTTCCGTTGCAGCTGCGCGATGACCCAGAAGGGCAACGCCACAAACAATGTCCCGCCGATCAGATTGCCGACGGTGGTCACGCCGAGGTTGGTGAGCAAGCCGTGGTCGCCGAATCCCCAACCGATCGTGCCCCGGGGTGCCGCCGGGTGAAACAGGTTGAGCAGCAGGGGAATACCGAGGAAGCCGACGTTGGCGATCACGTGCTGCGTGCCGCCGATGACGAACGCGAACGGGCCGTAGAACGCGAATGCCATTCGGGCGACGTCGCTGCGGGCCTTGAAGAACATGCACATCGAGGTCTGCAGAAACCAGGTGCACACGACGGCGAGGAGCAGTGCGGTCAAGAAGGGCTGGCCGGCCTTCTGGGTGCCCACGGTAGCGGCCCGCTCGGCGAAGGCACCCAGATACGGGCCTCCCGCGGCGCCGCAAACGGTGACGAAAAGCAGCGCGCCGAGGACGTTGCCGATGAGGCCCACGACGACCAGGAAGGCATAACCACCGGCGCTCATCGTGCGATTCAGGACGGCGAGAAATCCCGCGGCCATGTCGGCGGTGATCAAAGACATGCCCGACACCAGGATCAGGACGAAGGACATGCCGAACGCCAGCCCCATCAGCAAACTCGCGATGCCCGGGGACTTGACCCCGGTGCTCACCATCAGCGCCAGCAGCGCTCCGAACGCGACCATCACGCCGCCGACCAGGGAACGCATCAGGAACGCCCACGGGTGCGTAGCCTTCTCGACCGCCATGGCGGCCACCCGGTCGACCATGGCGCCCACGCTCAGCGGCTCGAACGGATCGTCGGGGATCGTCGCCTTGGTGTCAGACGGGATGTCTGCGAACAGCTTTGGTGGTGACGCTTTGCCATCCAGTTGCGGCGCTGGCGCATTGATCGTCATGGGTGCTCGTCCTTCCGTAAAGCGTTGATCGCGTTGATGACCCCCGAGATGTGCTCATCACTGAGCCTCTCCCCTTCGAAGACGTGGTTGAGCAGGATCTTGAGGTCGAGCATCTGTTGCAGGTAGACCAGGCATGGGGGGCACTCGTCGAGGTGCTTGGCGACGATGGGGCCCCACTGCCGGGGGTCGGAATCGACGAGTTCATCCACCAGTCGGACGAAGTCGACGCAGTCGATGGCGGGGACAGTGTTGTCGTGCACGGTCATCGGCGATACCGCTTTTCCAATTCGTTGCGAAGATTTCCCCGGGCGCGGTAGAGGAGCGCGCGCTGCCCTTCGGCGGTCAGCTCGAGAAGTTTGGCGGCCTCTTCGGCCGGGGTGCCGACGATGTCACGCAGGATGACCAGTTGCCGTTGCCGCTCCGGCAGCGCGTCCAGCGCGGTGCGGACGTAACCGACGAGCTCGTTCTCCACGGTGCGGTCCTCCGGCAGGAAGCGCCGGGACGGTGGAAGGCTCCAGTGCCCGGCATCGGGATGGCCGGCGGGATGCATGCGGCCCGCCAGGGGGTCCACGTCTTCCGCGGAAAGCACCTCGTGGTCGCGAATGCGGGATTCCCGGCGCCGGTGCCGCGAGGCGGTGTTCTTGACGATCCCGAACAGCCACGTCCCGACCGACGAACGGCCCTCGAAGGAATCCGCGGACTGCAGGACCTGCACCCACGCCTCCTGCACCGCCTCTTCCGCCACCGCCGGCGAATCCACCATGGTGCGCGCGAAATTGATCATCGGCCGGTGAAAGTCGCGCACCAGATTAGCCAGCGGGATGCCGCCGACCGCCCGTTCGGATTCGGTGCCACCCGGCGGCACCGCCACCGGGGTCACCATCGTCTCGCACTCAGCCGCATGCGGCCAGCTCCCAGCGCAACTGCCCTTCCGACGGGGACTGGACGGGAATGAACGCCGCCTCCCGGTAGCGGCGGCTCGCCGATGTCCTGCTCGCGTAGCCCTTGCCGCCGGCGGTGCGGATCTCGAGATCGGCACTGGCGCTGGACAGCTCGGCCGCGGCGAGGCGCAGCGACAACAGCTCCCGCTTGGTGGGCGGGTCATCCCCGCCCACCGCCGCGGCCAGACCCGCCAGGGTGGCCTCCGCGGTGGCGAGCTTCTCCGCGACGTTGTCGACCTCCGCCGCGAACACCGAGTTGACGCCGCCGAGGCCGCCTTTGGCCTGCTCCACCGCGGTCCTGGTGAGACCCAGGCACATGGCGGACTGCAGGACCAGGAACGTCGGGCGGACCGCCTGCAGGAATCCCTCGAAGTCTCGGGACAACACTTGGGCCGAGGGCACGGGCACGTCGGTCAGGTTCAGGTATGACGAGGCGGTGCTACCCATTGCCAGCAGCTCGAAGTGATCGCCCACCACCACCCCCGCCGTGCTCAACGGCAGGGCCACGATCAGCCGCTCGCCCGCATCGGTGCGCACCGCGGTCACCATGGTCGAGTCGGGGTATAGGTTGCTCGCCCACCTGATCGGACCGGACACCCGGTAGCCGCCCTCGATCGGCGTGGCCGTCAACTCGACGCTGCCGCAGCCCGCCGCCTCCTTGAACGCCGACGCCATGCCGGTCACCCCCGGCGTGGTGCCGGCGAGCAGTGACTGAGCCGCGTCGACGCTGAAAGGCGTTGCCGCCCTGAGCAAGTATTCCACCGCCATTCGGTGCGCCCACAACGAGAACCCGGTGCTCATGCATTCCCCGGAGATACGCCGGATCACCTCGGCCATCTCGGGCAGCCTGCCGTCGGCGTTGGCGGGTGCGCCCACCCCGAGAAGCCCGGCCGCGCCCAGGGCGGTGAAGCTGCGGCGGGACTGATGCTCCCCCCGGTCCAGTCCCCCGGCGTGGGCCCGAATGTCCTCCAACAGTCCGGCATCCAGCTGGCCGGCCGCCGGGTTCATCGTCGCCGTCATAAAACCTCCTGTGCCGAGTGCTTCCACGCGTAGTCGAGGAACTTGCCGTCGAAAGTGACGACCACTCTGTCGCCCTCGGGGTGCGGGCGCCGCTGCACGCTCAGCTGAAAGTTGATCGCGCTCATGATGCCGTCACCGAATTCCTCGTGAATGAGTTCCTTGATCGCCGGGCCGTAGACGGTCAGCGCCTCATGGAATCGGTAGATCGTCGGGTCTGTCGTCATGGTCGCATCCGAACCCCGATACGGCATCAGCTGCAGGACAGCGACAGCCTCGTCGTCGAGGCCGAGCAGTGCCGCGACCGTTGACGCGTCGCCGGCCGTCATCGGGTGCTGCCCGAGTAACGCCGCGACCGTCCACACCGGGTCCTTCCCGATGGATTCTGCGATTTTCACCCAGCTCAGTCCGCGCTTGGCGCGGGCCAACCTGATGGCCTCGGCGAGAGCGGGCTTCGTCAATACCGTTGCCACAGCAGCTTCCCCGTGGCTATTCCGTGGCCAGCGTCGAGTCGACGGCGACCGGGTTGCGGAACGTGTTCACGACGGGTGACCAGGCGATGGCGTTGTCGTGAATCTCCTTCAGGGTCGCCTCGTCGGCGTCTCCGGCCAGCGTCACCCTGCAGCGCACCGCGCTGAAGCCGAGGCGCTTCCCCTCGGGGGTGTCGCCCACGCCCCACACCGCGGAGATGTCGATGTCGCCTTCCATCTCGACCTCGATCTTGGTCAGGGTGACCCCGCGATGCGTCGCATTCGCCAGCAGGCCCACCGAGACGCACGAGCCCAGGGCGGCCAGGGCGGTCTCGGAGGGGTTGGGCGCGGAGTCGTCACCGAGCAGGGCAGGCGGCTCACCCACCAGCATCGGCGCCAGGTCGCGGACGTAGGTCATGTTGCGGAATCCGGTTTCGCAGACCGTCTTGGCTTTCAGGGTCTTCCTGCCGGTCTCCGGGTTGGCCCTGGCGTTACACGACAGCTTGTCGAGGCCTTCTGCGTCGATGACTAGCGCGTCGGTCATGTGATCCCTCCGTTCTCGCTGATCTTGCGGCTTCACGGAGTTAGTGCTCGGCGGCGGCCGATGCGTGACGGCGGAGGGTTTTGATTTACCTGACCGACACGACTGCTCACACAGCCGAAACGCGGCCCCCACCCGACGGCGACCCGCGCTCGGCGAGATTTGCTTAGCCGAAAAGGCTTTGCCCGATGTAGTGGCCTTCGGCGGGCGCGGGTGGCACCGCGAAGATAGCTGAGCCGATGTGGCGGATGTATTCGTTGAGGAGGTCGTGGGCGCCCAACCGGTTCTGCAGGCGGATAAAATCTTGCGGATCTTTTTGATACGAAACGAACAGCAGCCCGGCGTTGAGCTGGCCGTTGGCGTCGAGGCCGTCGGTGTAGTTGTAGGACCGGCGCCTGATCATGACGCCGTCGTTGTTCTCGCGGGCGGCCAGGGCGACGTGGGACA
Organism: Mycobacterium sp. E735; assembly: GCF_001666955.1. Taxonomy (NCBI): domain Bacteria; kingdom Bacillati; phylum Actinomycetota; class Actinomycetes; order Mycobacteriales; family Mycobacteriaceae; genus Mycobacterium; species Mycobacterium sp. E735. The sequence goes on from NZ_LZIX01000118.1 coordinate 27,281, forward strand.
TCGGATCGATGAGCGGGTTGCCGTCGCCGCCCTTGGCGGCAAAATCGGGGGCATCGAATTCGCCCTCGCCGCTCAGGGGTGCGCCCTCTTCTTTGGTGCGGCCGAATATCCGCTGCTGATTGCCGATGCGGTCGACGTCCCATGTCTCGAGCAGCATCCGGATCTTGCGCACCACCTGATACGTTCCGCCGTTCATCCACGGCTGGTCACTATCGCGGACCCAGACAAATCGGTCGTACTCGGCATCGGTGACGACGTTGCGGGTTCCGTCCTTGAATCCCAGCAGGTTTCGCGGGGTGTGTTGGCCCGGGCCGGCTGAGGCCCGTCCGAATCCCAGCACCGCCCAGGACGGCGAGACGACGTCGCGGCCCAGGCGGGCCAGGTTTCGCGCGGCGTGGTAGCAGACCTGCGGGTCGTCGGCGCAAGCTTGGACGGACAGTTCGCCGCCGCGCAGGCGGGGGTCCAGGTTGTCCCCGTTGAGCGGGGGCAACTCGGTGAACACGGCGGGTCGGCGCAGGGCGAGCCCGAACCGGTCGCCGAACAGCGACGGTCCCAAGCCGATGGTTACGGTGAGGCTGGCCGGGCTCAGCCCGACCGCCTCGCCGGTATCGACAGGTGGCTGCACGTCGACCCGGGGCTGCACGGTGCCGACCGGCTTTCCCTGCTGCAGGATCGCGGCCGCGGCCGACCAGCGTGCCAGCAGCGTTTGCAGCTCCGCGCGCTGGGCTCCGGCGGCCAGCGAAAATGACATGAACATGGCGTAACGCTGTGGCGGCGTGGCGATTCCACCCTGATGCGGCTGGCCGTAGAAGGGGTAACTGCGGCGCAAGTCGACGTCGTCGTCGCCGCCGCCGGCCGCGCCGCCATCGTGTCCGGCAGCCAGCGCGTAACCGGCCACCCCTCCCCCGGCGACGCCGGTGAGCCCGGCCAAGACGGCGCCACCGAGCATACGCCGACGCGAAACCGCCTCGCCTTCATCGGGTTTGGCCCTGACCTCGCTCATGGTCGGCCCGCCGAAGCCACTTTTGGGGCGACCGCCGACAGGCTCTGGTGCAGGGGCTGGATGACCGCGGTCAGCTTGGCGGCGTCGGTGGCTTGCAGCGCCGCGGTGTAGGTCCGGAAGCCACCCAACTCAGACGGATCGCGGTATCCGTCCAGAGTGGCCAGCACCGTGTGGAATTCGCGATCGATCTGGGCGACCAGATTGCCGTCGATCTTCTCCAGCCCGGGCCGCAGCGATGCGTAGGCCTGCCGAGCGCCTTCCACGTTGGCGGAGAAGTCGACGAGGTCGATGTGGCTGAAAGCCTCCTCCTCCCCGGTGATCTTGGTGTTCTGGATCTCCTCGACGAGGTCGCTGGCGCCGTTGGCCAGGTCCTCGGGCTTGTACTGCAGGAGGGCGACGATGGCGGTCAACTTGGCTACGTTGCCGACCAATTCGGAACTGAGGGCCTGCGTCCCGGGCGTGATCGCTCCGCCCCGCCACAGGTCGCGTTCGATGGCGTGGAACCCCTTCCAGCCGACCTTGGCGTCGACGGGAGTGGACTCGCGCATGTCGATCAGATAGTCGAGGCGGCCCGCGTTGTCGCCGACCGCGAAACCCAGCAAGATGAAGCCCTCGACGGCGGACTCGGAACGCTCCCAGAACAGGCGCGCTTTGGCGTAAGCGGCTTTCGCGGCGTCGATGTTGCCCGCCCGCACCGCCGCGTCGAGTGCGTTGACCCCGTCGCCGAGCTGACCGATCTGCTGGACGACATACGCCGCGTAGTCCTTGGTGGCGCTGTCGAGGGAGTCCGCGACGCCGCCGGCCAGCCCCGGCGCCGCCCGGCCCGTGACCGTCAGCGTCTGGTATTCGTCCACCGCGCCGGGGCAATACAGCTGATACGGCCCGCCATCGAGAGTCACGGTGAACGACACCGGGGCCAACCCGGGAGCGAGGTCCTCCTTCTCGCCGACGATCCGCTCACCCCTGAGTAACTCGACTTCGCTGATGCCGGGCGCATCGGTGTTGGCGACCGTGAACGTCACCGGGCCGGCGGCGACGTTCGCGTTGTCCACCGTGCAGGCGTCTTTGCCGCCCCGGTTGGCGAGCGTCACCTTCACCGCGCTCGGGCCGCCGGGCGTCCCGCGGCTCACCTCGCGACCGGACGGACCGCAGGCGGTCGCCGCCGCGACGACCAAGGCCGCTGCCGCCAGCGGTAATCCACGACAGCGTCTTCCCCCGGCCGGACGCCGGTCGGTCACGGGCCCGGCTGAGTCACGAAGTCGATCAGTTCCTCGACCCGGCCGATCAGCGCCGGCTCGAGGTCATTCCAGTCGCGCACCCGGGAACGGATATGGCGCCAGGCCCTTGCGATGTCCGCCTGGCTCCCGTGCGGCAAGCCGAGCGCCTGGCATGCGCCGTGTTTCCACTCGATGTGGCGCGGCACGTCCGGCCAGCCCGCCAGGCCGAGCCGCTCGGGCTTGACTGCCTGCCAGATGTCAACGTAGGGATGACCGACCACCAGGGTGTGGGCGCCACCAGGTCCCCGCCGCACGGCATCGGCGATCCGTGCCTCCTTGGAACCCGCGACGAGGTGATCCACGAGCACACCGAGCCGGCATTCCGGACCGGGCGCGAATTCCGCCACCACGTCCACCAAGTCGTCTACGCCGCCGAGGTGCTCGACGACGACCCCCTCGATCCGCAGGTCCTCGCCCCACACCTGCGCGACGAGTTCGGCATCGTGGCGGCCCTCGACGTAGATCCGGCTGGCGCGGGCGACCCGGGCGCGGGCGCCCGGAACTGCCACCGAGCCCGACGCCGTTCGCGTGGAACCGGCCGGCGCCACACGGCGTGGCGCCGTGAGGATCACCGGACGGCCCTCGAGCAAATAGCCTGGGCCCAAAGGGAAGCCACGCACGTGCCCGCGGCGGTCCTCCAGGTCGACCCGCCCGTACTCGACTCGCACCACCGCACCGACGTAGCCCGTCTGCGCGTCCTCGACCACCAGGCCGAGCTCGGCCGGGTGCTCGGTCGAGCGGGGCTTGCGCCGGCCCGCGGCAAGGACATCGGTTCCATAGCGATCAGCCACGCGGCCATAGTAGAAAGCCTTGCGGTCAAACGTCGTTAGGGCGCGCCCGCCAGGGCACATCGTGGCGAAGATCGCTTTTCGTTTTCGGACTTCGCGGGCGTGTAAAAAGTGCGTTTTAACTGTGTGGCGTTACCGAGCTGATGACGTTGCCGATGGTACGTTGCTAGTCGTAAGATCTGCCGCCAATTCTCGAGCGGCGGTGAGCGAGGTGGGATGATGGATCTGGCCCTGTGGGTGTCGAGCATCGTTGCTTTCGTGCGGGCCGGATACCCCGCCGGCATGCCGACGACCGGATATTCCCCCTTGGCGGCCCTGGCTCGCCGGCGACTTTCCGACGACGAGATCCGCGCCATCGCAACCAAACTCATGAGACGCCAATTCTGGCCGATCAACCCCGTTGATATCGGCGTGGAAATCACGCGTGTCACCAACCAATTGCCGTTGCCCGCCGATGTCGAGCGGATTGAGCACCGCCTCAATCAGATCCGCTGCGCGCGCGGATAGCCTTCACCGCGGATTCTGGCTCTGCGCAGTCCCGCCCTTCCCCGGGCCGCCGCAGGCCGCCAGGTAGTCCGGGTAGCTCCAGGTCCGCAAGAATTCCTCGCCCGCCTGCACTCCCCGTTGGTACAGGGCGTCGCGCTGCTCGGCGGCGATGTCGAAGTCGATTGGGCTGACCTCCTCGGCGGGAACGAAGATGGTGCGGCGAACGGTGCACGGATCGTCGATGTAGGCGTTGTCCTGATTGCTCACCAGCGTCTCGATCGCCGCGATTCCCAACGAGACCGGACCATGAACCGGATGGGTGGGCGGGATCCCCGGACGCGCGGACAGCCGGATCCCGAATGTCGGCCAGCGCGGCTGCGCCCCCGGGCGGTCGAACAGCTCCACCGGGAAGTCGGACAGCAGGCCACCGTCGACCCACGTGGCGCCGCCCACCCGGACGGGTTGGAAGACATACGGAATCGCCGACGAGGCGTGCACGGCGCGGGCCACCGGGAAGTCGTCGGGGTCGATGCCGTAGGAACCGAGATCCCAGGGAATGCGCACCAGCCGGCGGCGGGACAGGTCACTGGCCGTCACCACGAGCGACCACGCGAACTGCTGCGGCTCTTCGCCGGTGCGCAGGTCGCCGAAGGTCCGCACGCCCAAGTCGGCGAGCAGTCCCTCGAGCAGCCGCTCCAAGTAGGCCCCGCGGTATACGCCGTCGGACACCAGCAGCGACAGCGCGCCGCCGATCAGCGGTACGCGCCCGATCACGCTGCGATCCAGAAACTTCCGGTAGTCGATCGACCGCATCACCTCCGCAAGCCGGCTCAGCGGTTCGCCCGCGACCTGTAGCGCCGCCACCAGCGACGCGACGACCGAGCCCGCGCTGCTGCCCGCGACCCGTGGGAACCGGTAGCCCGCCTGGGTCAGCGCGTCGACCGCGCCGACCAGCCCGATGCCCCGGACGCCGCCGCCTTCGCAAACCAGGTCGGCGCGGGATGCGCTCACGTCGGGCATAGCCATACCCTCAGCAGATTCGTCGGCCGTCGATGCCGAAGAAGTGCAGGTGCCCCGGTTCCGGGTGCAGGCGCACCCGGCTGCCCTTCTCCGGCGGCCGGCGCCCGTCGGCACGCGCCACGACGGGCTGATCGATGACCTTGCCGGAACCGGTGATTCGGCCGTACAGGTAGGCGTCGGCCCCCAGCTCCTCGACCACGTCGACCTCCATCTCGACGCCCTGACCGCCCAGCTCGAAATGCTCGGGGCGCACCCCCACGACGACCTCACTCGCGGGGTCGGCGAGCTCCCGCGGTAGCGGGATGTGCCAATCCCCCAACGACACAGCGGAATCAACGATCGGCAGCGTGAACAGGTTCATGGCCGGCGACCCGATGAACCCCGCGACGAAGACGTTCACCGGGTTGCGGTACAGCTCGCGAGGGGCGGCGAACTGTTGTAGCACGCCGTCGCGCAGCACGGCGACGCGGTCCCCCATGGTCATCGCCTCAACCTGGTCGTGGGTGACATAGACGGTGGTGGTGCCCAGCCTCCGCTGCAGCGCCGCGATCTGGTTGCGGGTCTGCACGCGCAGCTTCGCGTCGAGGTTCGACAGCGGCTCATCCATCAGGAAGACCTGCGGGCGGCGCACGATCGCCCGTCCCATCGCCACCCGCTGGCGCTGCCCGCCTGAGAGGTCCTTGGGCTTGCGGCCCAGATAGGGTTGCAGGTCAAGCAGTTTGGCCGCGTCCAGGACGCGGTCACGAATTTCTGCCTTCGGTGTCTTGGCGATCTTCAGGGCGAAGCCCATGTTCTGCGCGACGGTCATGTGCGGGTAGAGCGCATAGTTCTGGAAGACCATCGCCACGTCACGGTCCTTGGGATCGACGGTGGTGACGTCGCGGTCGCCGATCCTGATGCGGCCGGAGTCCAGCGTCTCCAGCCCCGCCACCATCCGCAGCGAGGTGGTCTTTCCGCATCCGGACGGGCCGACCAGCACGACGAATTCGCCGTCGCCGACCTCCAGGTCGAGGCTGTCCAATGCCGGGCGATCCGTTCCGGCGTAGCGCCGCGTCGCTTGCTCGAAAGTTACTGAGGCCATGCCTTATCCGTTGAGTCCCGTGACGGCGATGCCCCTGACGAAGGACCGTTGTGCGATGGCGTAGATGAGCACCAACGGCAGCATGATCAGCATCGACGTCGCCATGATGATCGGCCAGCGCGCGACGTATTCCCCCCGCAGTCGTACCAGGCCGAGTGTCAGCGTGGCCAGGCTGTTGCGCTGCAACATCAGCAGCGGCCACAGGAAGTCGTTCCAGACGTTGACCCAGGTGAGCACCGCGAGCACCATGACCGCGGGACGGGCGTGGGGCAACAGGATTCGCCAGTAGATCTGCCATGGCGAACAACCGTCGAGTATCGCCGCCTCCTCCAGGTCGGTTGGGAGCGTCCGAAAGAACTGACGCATCAAGTAGGTGCCGAAAGCGCTGCCGAACAGGCCCGGCACGATCATCGACCAGGGTGTGTCGACCCACCCCACGGTCCGCATCAGGATGAACTGCGGGATCACGGTCACGGTCAGCGGCACCATCAGCGTGCCCAGATACAGCACGAACAACGTGTCGCGTCCGCGAAACTCCAATCGCGCGAACGCGTATCCGGCCAACGAGCAGAAGAAGACCTGCCCGGCGGTCACACACCCGGCGTACAGCACGGTGTTGAAGAACATCCGCGCGAAGGGCATCAGCGAGAACACCTCGGTGTAGTTCGACCAGCGCGGGTGCGCCGGCAGCAGCTTCGGCTCGGTGATCTCGCCTTCCCTCTTCAACGAACCGGACACCGCCCAGGCGATCGGGAACAACCAGCACCAGGCGATGGCGATCAGCGCGGTGTAGACCAGCACTGCGCGGACGACGTTGCGCGTGAACAGGCGCTCAGCTGAGGCCACGAGAAGTCTCCCAGGACCGTTGCCGAGTGATCCGCAGCTGCACCACGGTCAGCACCAGCAAGATGGCGAACATCACCCACGCCAGCGCGGACGCGTACCCGAATTCCAGGAAGGAGAACGCGTGCTGGAACAGCATGATGCCCAGGACGTACGTGGCGGTTTCGGGCCCGCCATTCGCGCCGTTGAGGACGTACACCATGTCGAAAGCCTGGAACGCGTGGATGATCGAGATGACGCCGACAAATGATATCGACCCACGGATCAGCGGCACCGTGATGGAGGTGAACTGCCGTATCTCGCCCGCCCCGTCGATGCGGGCCGCCTCGTAGACGGTCTCGGGAACGCCCTGCATCGCCGCGAGCAGGATGACGGTGGCGAACGGCACACTGCGCCACACGCTGACGATGCACAGTGAGGCCATGGCCCAGCGGGGTTCGACCAGCCACGGCACCGGACCGACCCCAACCCAGCCCAGCATGATGTTGAGCAGCCCGTTGTCGGTGTTGAAGACGAATTGCCAGACGACCGCCATCACCACCGACGAGATGGCCAGCGGCAGAAAGACGATGGTACGGAAGATGCCGATGCCCTTGACTTTGCGGTTCAGCACACCGGCCACGACGAGGCTGACGACGATGGTCGGCACGACCGTCCCGAGGGTGAAGATGACGGTGTTGCGGATGGCGATGAGGAAGAGCGGATCGGAGGTAAAAAGCTCCTGAAAGTTCTTCAGGCCCACGAACTTCGGTGGCCTGAACACGTCCCACCGCTGAAAACTCATGTAGAGCGAGAATCCCAGCGGGAAAAGCATGAACAACGCGACGGCCGCCAGGTTCGGCGCCACGAAGAGGCGGCCGGCCCAGGCGCGCCGGCGCCAGGGGCCCGCGCCCCGGGCGGGTTTGCGGGTGGCGGGGCTGGTTTCGACCGATGTCATGGTGCGCGCAACACCTCGTCGATGGCGGGCGCCAGGCCGGCCAGCGATGTCGCGGGCCGCGATCCGCGCAGCACGGGCCCGAAACTGCGGTCCATCAAGGCGACGATCTTCTCCCACGCCGGGGTGACCGGCAGCCCCTCGGAATAGGCCGGGCCCTGCGTGAGCACGGTGAGGTTGTCGACGTTGCGGTGTGCGGCGGCGAATCCGGGCGAGTTGAGCGCGGATTGCAGCACCGGAACGAACAGGCTGGATTCACCGATCAACGCCTGCCCGACGGGGCCGGCCGCGAATTTCACGAATTCCCACGCCTGTTCCTTGCGTTGACTGCTGGCGGAGATGGCCAGTCCGGTGGAGCCGATGTTGGAGTGGGCGGCCTGCCCCTGCCGTCGTGGCCCCACCGGCAACGACGTGACATCGAAGTCCAGGCCCTCGGCCCGGATGAAGGTCTGGTATCGCCAGTGGCCGCCCATCGCCATGGCCGCCTTGCCCGTCGCGAACAGGTCCGGCGTCGACATCGACTGCACCTCGGAGGCGTTGGGCGCGACCTTATGCTTGTTGGCCAGGTCGGCGTAGAACTGCACCGCCTCCGTGAAGGCATCGTCACCGAAATTGAAGTGGGTCGGGTTCTTCAGCGGGGCGGACCACGGCGCCCCATTGTTCATCGCGAACAGCCCGGCCGAGTAGTACGACACGAACATGTTCACGAACCCCCATTGGCCGGCTCGCCCGGTTCCGTTTCGCTTGGTGAGCGCGGTGGCGGTGTTCAGGAATTCGGTGAAGCTCCACGGCTGTTGCCACGAAGTGGGCGGCGCGGGGACCCCGGCCTCGGCGAAGAGCCGCTTGTTGTAGAACAGGTAGTTGCCGGACCATTGCTCGGGAAGCGCGTACTGGCCTCCGTTGAACGTGAAGGTGTCGTACAGCGCCCCGATGCCATCGGATCTCAACCCGGCCGCGAAGGCCTGATCGCGGGACAGCATCGTGTTGAGGTCCAGGAGCACGCCGCGCGCGGCCAACTCGGCGTAGCTCAGATCCCACGCCATCAAGACGTCCGGGCACTTGCCGCCGGCGCAGAACGTCGACAGCTGCTGCATCACGCCCGGGGCCGAAAGCACCGGACGAACCTTGATGTCGGGGTGGCGCCGCGTGAACTCGTCGACGATGCGGATCCGGGCATCGCGTTCGTCGGGGTTGGCCGCGAAGAAGAACGTCAACGCGTCGTCTTGCGGGGCGCAGCCGGCGGCCCATGGCGTCACCGATGCCGCCGTCAGCGCGGCGGCGCCACGCAGCAGGCGGCGCCGCGGGAACGGCTTATCGAGCATGGTCCTTCCGTTCTCGCCCCGTTGCCGGCCGCCCGGCCGGCGGCGTCTGATGTCCTTGGTACCCGATGCGGCTGTGGTGTTGCTGGATCGGCCCGCCCGGGAGTGCCAGCGCGGCCGACCGGATCCGGGTGGGATCCCCGGTGATGTCGATCGCGTGGATGCGGTCATCGGTTCCGACGGTGATCAGCAGCAGCGCCTCGGCGTGCCCGTATGGCGCTATCACGATGGCCGGTGCCCCGTCGACGAGCATGACCACACCGGCGCGGGCCCGCTGGGCGAATCGGCGGGTCTCCTCGGCGACCTGCCCGGCGCCGCGCAGCTCGGTCGGCACGTCATCGGGCACCAGCGCGCGATCGACCGTGCGCACCACGTCCGGGGCCAGCAGCTCAAGCAACAACGCGATGTCACCGCCGCGGGACGCGGCGAGAAACGCTTCCACGATCTCCAGGTGCTTTGCCGCGCGATCCGGTTCGCCGCCCGGGTCGCCGTGCAGCCGCCCGCGCGCCCGGCTCGCCAACTTCTTCGCCGCTTCCGGCGAGCGGTCCAGCAGGTCGCCGATCCTCTCGAATGGCACCGCGAACACGTCATGCAGCACGAATGCGACGCGCTGCGCGGGCGAGAGCCGGGCGAGCACCACGAGCAGCGCATTGCTGACCGACTCCGTCAGGAGGGTCTCCTCGTCCGCCGGCGACGCGGCCGCTTCGAGCCGATCCAGTTCCTCGGTGGTGGCGAGCGGATGTTCGGCGCGCCGTTTGCGGACGCGGAGCTGGTCGTACGCCTCGCGGGCGGTGATGGTGGTGAACCAGCCGGTGAGGTTGTCGACCGCGCCGTAATCCGCGCGGCTGGCCTTCAGCCACGCCGACTGGACCGCGTCCTCGGCATCGGCGGCCGAGCCCAACAGCTGGAACGCGACCGCACTCAGGTGCCGCCGGTCGGCGTCGAAG
>NZ_LZIX01000119.1:0-576 GCF_001666955.1 Mycobacterium sp. E735
TGTCCGGACGTGCAGGTGGTGTTCGCCCGCGGCACCGGTGAAGCCCCCGGAGTCGGGCCCACCGGCCAGGCCTTCGTCGACGCGCTGCACTCGCGCGTGGGCGCCAAGTCGTTCGACGTCTACCCGGTCAACTACCCCGCCAGCGACCAATGGGACACCGGCATCGACGGCGTCAGAGACGCTGGCGCCCACGTCGTTTCGATGGCCCACGACTGCCCCAACACCAAAATGGTGCTCGGCGGCTACTCCCAGGGCGCAGCCGTCATGGGCTTCGTCACCTCCCCCTCGGTACCCGACGGCATCGACCCCAACACCGTCCCCAAACCCCTCGACCCCACGGTCGCCAGCCACGTCTCCTCGGTCGTGCTCTTCGGCATGCCCAACGTGCGCGCCATGAACTTCCTCGGCGAACCCCCCGTCGTCATCGGCCCCACCTTCGCCGACAAGACCATCAAGGTCTGCGCCACCGAAGACCCGGTCTGCTCCGACGGCATGAACTTCTCCGCCCACAACACCTACGCCGACGACGGCGCCATGATCGACAAGGGCGTCGCCTTCGCCTCCAGCCACCTCGAC
>NZ_LZIX01000120.1:0-15663 GCF_001666955.1 Mycobacterium sp. E735
CCGCCTGTCGCAAAGCGGCAGCAGACCCGGCGTGAGCATCACGGGGACGTCTTCATCGATCCTTATGAATGGCTGCGCGACAAGTCCGACCCCGAAGTCATCGCCTACCTCGAGTCGCCAAAGCTCAAGCCGGAAATCCGTTCATAGGCGTCGATATAACGGCCGCGGGTGGCGTCGATGATTTCGTCGGGCAGCGGTGGTGGCGGTTGCGAGCCGTGGCGGTCCCAGCCCGACTCGGGGCTGGTGAGCCAGTTGCGGACGAACTGCTTGTCGAAGCTCGTCTGCACCACCCCAACCCGGTAGTCCTCGGCCGGCCAGTAGCGTGAGGAGTCCGGCGTGAAGATCTCGTCGGCCAGCAGCAGGTTACCGTCGTGGTCGGTGCCGAATTCAAACTTGGTGTCGGCGATGATGATTCCCTTCGTCAGGGCGTGATCGGCAGCCTGCACATAGGTTTGCAGCGTGCGGTCGCGCAACTGGTTGGCGCGGACCCCGCCCACCAAATCGATCACCCTGTCGAACGAGATGTTCTCGTCGTGGTCGCCCAGCGCGGCCTTTGTGGCCGGGGTGAACAGCGGCTCGGAGAACTTGCTGGCCTCGACCAGGCCGGGTGGCAGCGTGATGCCGCAGACCTTCCCGGTCGCCTGATAGTCCAGCAGTCCGGACCCGGTGAGGTAGCCACGCGCCACGCACTCCACCGGCAGCATCTCCAGCCGCCGCACCACCAGGGCGCGGCCCAGGACGTCCTCGGGGATGCGTGGGTCATCCGGTGGACCGGCCAGGTGGTTGGGCGCGTCGACCAGACCGAAGAAGAAGACGCTCATCGCGGTCAGGATCCGGCCTTTGTCCGGGATCGTGCTGTCGAGGACGTAGTCGTACGCCGAGATCCGGTCGGTCGCGACGAGCAACAGATGTTCCTCGTCGACGGAAAAGATCTCGCGGACCTTTCCGCTGGCCAGGTGCTGGTACTCGGACAGTGCGGGGCGCATCGGGTCAGCCTAACGGGCACCCGAAGGGGGGTCGCGTGTCGGGAGCTGTGCTGGGATCGAGAGTATGACCCCGCGGTTCTTGCCCTACTCCACCCGACCGGGCCGGCTGATGGCCCAACTGCTCAGCGACTTCGCCGTCGTTATGTGGACCGCTATCTGGCTGTTCGTCGGCCTGGCGGTTTACGACGCCGTATCCACCATCGCCGAGGCCGGCCGGCAGGTCGAGAGTGGCGCGCATGGCATCGCCGGAAACCTGGCGTCGGCCGGCCATGGTGCTCAGCACATCCCCTTGGTGGGTGACGCGGTCAGCCAGCCGCTGAACTCCGCCAGCCAGGCCGCGCTTGATCTGGCCGGCGCGGGCCATGACCTGGACTCGACGGCCAGCTGGCTTGCGGTCCTGCTGGCCATGGCCATCGCGGCTGTCCCGATCCTCGTCGCGGACGTGCCGTGGCTTCTCCTGCGGCTGCGGTTCTTTCGACGGAAATTGACGGTCACGGCCCTGGCCGCCACCCCGGCCGGCGAGCAACTCCTTGCCCTGCGGGCGTTGACGAACCGGCCGCCGGGCAAGCTCGCCGCTGTCAGCGCGGATCCGGTCGGTGGGTGGCGACGGGAGGATCCGCTCACCATCCGCGCCCTGGCCGCACTCGAATTACGGGCGGCCGGCATCTCGATTGGCGGCCGATAGCAGCGCGTGGCCGAGCAGCAGCAGCCCGGCCACGACCACAACGAGCCACGCCGCCAGGGCATCCCAGAAGAAGACCAGCGACACCGTCAGCAGCGATCGCTGCCCGATTTCGGCCGCCATGGCGTAGCTGGCCGCGGAATACATGCCCAGCGGGAACACGAATGCCCACCAGACGCCGGCGAACCGCAGCATGTTGGGCCGCCGGCTGATCCGGTGCAGACCGAAGTAGATCAGCGGCGGTATCCATAGGGTGGCCATCGCCCAGGTCACGACGGTCACGATACGCACGGGTGCGGCCAGCCAGGTGGGCGCCAGGGAGTGGATGTTGTCGCCGGCCAGGGTCGCAATCGCCATGCCGCCCATCAAGATCCAGGTGTCCGGCTCGAATCCGTCCCGGTCCTGTCGCTCATTGACGACCCGCCACAGGATCAGCCAGGTCATCAGAGCGTAGATGACGATGGCGGCCGCCCAGACAGCCACGGCCACCGCCAGCCACCAGCGCTCACCGGTCTGATAGGCCGCGCGGGCGATCACGATCGCCAACCCTGAGGTCCCCACGCTGCCCAGTTCCCACGCCCCATGGGCATCGTCTCGCAGCGCAACCCACCGGAGCGCGAACATGTTCCGCGCGCTCACTACGAGCAGCACCAGCCAGGAGCACAGCCCCACCGCGCCGAGCACCCGCAGCACCCACACGTTGGCCGACAAGCGGGTGTCGATCACCGCGCAAGCGGCGACGAAGGTGAAGAGCCGAAGGGTGACATCGGGGTCACTGAGGTCCCAGCGCAACGTCCGCCGCCTGCCGACAGCCGTTGTGCCCACCAGGGCGATCAGAAACACCAGCCCCAGCGAGGCAATGACGCCCAGTGCGTCGCTGATCCAGTTGTAGTTGTGGTTGCGCGCGGCGATCGACAGGATTCCGGTCGCCATCACCGCGGCGAAGACGTCCGGTGTCGGCTCGACACCGGCGCCTCGGACCCTCACCGCTCCTCGAGGAGTTCCACGATCAGGTGCCGGATGCCGGTGTGCCGATTGCTGCGAGCCCATTCGACCGGCCGGACGACCCGCACTGCGCCGAACCGGGAGAACAGCTCCTCGTAGAGCACGCGCAGTTCCAGCCGGGCCAGATTGGCGCCCAGGCAGTAGTGCACGCCTTGACCGAACCCCAAGTGCGGATTGGGCTTTCGGGTGATGTCGAATTCATCGGCGCGATCGAATGCGCCGGGGTCGCGGTTCGCCGAGCCCTCCCAGACCTGGACCTTTTGGCCGGCTTGGATCGACTGGCCGCCGAGCGTGACATCGCGCGTGGCGGTGCGTCGTTTGGACGGCGACGGCGACGTCCACCGCACGATCTCCTCGACGGCGGTCGGCAGCGCGTCGAGATCCGCACGCAGGGCGCGCAATTGCTCCGGGTGACTGGCCAGCGCCAGCAGGCCGCCGGCGACCGCGTTGCGCGTCGTCTCCGCGCCGGCGCTGAACAACAGGCTGAAGAACAGGTAGAGCTCGAGGTCCGAGAGCGACGGCGCGTCCAGGTCGTCGACCGTCGCGTTCGCGACGACCGACAGCATGTCGTCGGTCGGCTCCGCCCGCTTCGCGGCGATCAGCTGCTGACCGTAGTCGTACATCCGCGACCCGGCCTCCTCGACCGACAGCTGAGAAAGGGACGCCTTGCGCGAACCGCCGAAATCGAACTGCGGCTCGATGGCCTCGAACAGCCAATGCCGTTCGGACTCGGGCACTCCCAGCAGAATGCAGATCATCTGCATCGGCAATTCGGCGGCGATGTCGACCAGGAAGTCGAACGGTTCGCCGGGCACCACAGCATCGAGCAAGCGGCGCGCCCGCGCCCGCAGATCGTCCTCGACCAGCCGGATCATTCGCGGCGTCAGCCCGGAGCTGACGAGTCTCCGAATCTGTGAGTGGCGCGGGTCGTCCATCATGTTGAGCACCTGGCCGGCGATCGCCAGATCCTGCAGGAGCGTGCCGCCGTACGGGCGCCCGCCGCCGGTGACCGAGGAGTATGTCGTCGGTTCCTTCAGCACCTCAAGGGTTTCCGCGTACGTGGCGACGGACCAGAAGCCCTCGCCGTCGGGCGTGTTGTCGGTCGGCTCGTGCCAATACACCGGCGCCTCGCGGCGGTGGATGGCGAACAGGTCGTGCGGAAATCCGTCGGCGAAGTTGTCCAGATCGGTGAAGTCGATCCCCGCGAGCGCGCCGGCGAGGGTCACAGGATCGCGCCCGGAGCGTATTTGGCGGCGTCCGGGTAGCGGCTCACCAACGCGTCCACCAGCGCGGCGACCTCGTCCACCTGATCGCCGGCGGCGCCGATGAACGCCTTCTTGTCAGCCAGCGCGGCGTCCAGCGCGGCCCGGTCCAGCGGCAGCCGCTCGTCGGCGGCCAACCGATCCAGCAGATCGGGCTCCGCGCCGCGTTCCCGCATCGCCAGCGCCGTCGCGACCGCATGTTCGCGGATCACGTGATGCGCGGCCTCGCGGCCCATGCCGGCGCGGACCGCGGCGATGAGCACCTTGGTGGTGGCCAAGAACGGCAGGTAGCGGTCCAGCTCGCGGGCGATCACCGCCGGGTAGGCGCCGAACTCGTCGAGCACCGTCAGGAAGGTCTCGATCTGTCCGTCAATGGCAAAGAAGCTGTCCGGCAACGCAACCCGGCGCACCACCGAGCAGAACACGTCACCTTCGTTCCACTGGGCGCCCGCCAGCTCGGCGGCCATCGAGGCGTAGCCGCGCAACACGACCTGCAGCCCGTTGACCCGCTCACAACTTCGGGTGTTCATCTTGTGCGGCATCGCCGACGACCCCACCTGTCCCGGCGCGAACCCCTCGGTGACGAGCTCGTGCCCGGCCATCAGCCGGATGGTGTGGGCCATCGACGACGGCCCGGCGCCCAGCTGCACCAGAGCCGAGAGCACGTCGTGGTCCAGCGAACGCGGATAGACCTGGCCCACGCTGATCAAAACGCTTGCGAAGCCGAGGAATTCGGCCACCCGTCGCTCCAGTTCGGCCAGCTTGGCAGCGTCGCCGTCCAGCAGGTCCAGCATGTCCTGGGCAGTGCCCATCGGACCCTTGATGCCGCGCAGCGGGTACCGGTCGATCAACTCGCGCAGTCGGGTCAGCGCGATCAGCGTCTCTTGCGCGGCAGAGGCGAACCGCTTGCCCAGCGTGGTGGCCTGCGCGGCGACGTTGTGGCTGCGTCCGGTCATCACCAGATCGCGGTAGGCCACCGCCCGCTCGGCGAGTCGCGCCGCCACCGCGACGCCGTGGGAGAACACCAGCTCCAGCGACCGCCGGATCTGGAGCTGCTCCACGTTCTCGGTCAGGTCGCGGCTGGTCATCCCCTTGTGCACGTGCTCGTGGCCGGCCAGCGCGTTGAATTCCTCGATCCGGGCCTTGACGTCGTGGCGCAGCGCCCGCTCGCGGTCGGCGATCGAGGCCAGATCGACGTCCTCGAGCACCCGCTCGTAGTCGGCGATCGCGTCCTGCGGGACGTCGACACCCAGCTCCGCCTGCGCCCGCAGCACCGCCAGCCACAGCCGGCGTTCCGCGACGACCTTGGCCTCCGGCGACCAGATCGCGACCATTTCCGCGCTGGCGTACCGGGTGGCCAGGACATTCGGAATGCTCACAGACATAGAGCTTACGATCGGCCCGTCCCGCCAGCCGGGTTGCGGTCACATTGGCCACACCAGCCTCCGTCGCGGCCCGGCCCACCGAGTGCCCGCCTCCGAGCGACAACAAGCGGCGATCGCCCACCGCCGGCCGAATTGTCGCTGCGAGGCGGGCACCTCGACCGATCCTCCCGAGGCGGTGACCCCTGTGGCCCGTGTGACGGGCTGCGGCCCCATACTGGGCGGGATGTACTTCGCCGGTGTCGATCTGGCCTGGGCCGGGCGCAACCCGACGGGGGTGGCGGTCGTCGACGCCGGAGGCCACCTCGTGCACATCGGCGCCGCAGGCGACGACGTCACCGTGCTCGCCGCGTTGTCGCCATACGTGCGTGGACATTGCGTCGTCGCCTTCGACGCGCCGCTGGTGGTGACGAACCCGACCGGCCAGCGTCCCGCCGAAGCGGCGCTCAACCGCGACTTCCGCAGGTTCGAAGCCGGCGCCCATCCGGCCAACACCGCGAAACCGGAGTTCGCCGACGGACCGCGCGCGGCCCGATTGGCCAACGCACTCGGACTGGACATGGACCCGCGCTCGTCGGCGCCGCGCCGCGCCATCGAGGTCTATCCGCATCCGGCGACGGTGGTGCTGTTCCGGTTGGCGCGAACGCTCAAGTACAAGGCCAAGCCCGGCCGCGACGTCGACCAGCTCAGATCCGAGCTGCTCCTGCTGATGGACGGCATCGAGAGGCTTGCGCACGCCGCGGTGCCGTTAGAGGTGATGGGCCACGACGATTGGGGCCGGCTGCGCAGGGGCGTAACCACCGCCCGGCGCAAAGCCGAGCTGCGCCGGGCCGAGGATCCGATCGACGCCGTCGTGTGCGCCTACGTGGCCTTGTACGCACAACGCCGCCCGGCGGATGTGACGATCTACGGCGACTTCGCCACCGGGTACATCGTGACGCCATCGCTGCCCGCCGACCGCACGGGCCGCTGATCGATCGGCGCCAGCACGTCGATGAGGTCGACCACCGTACCCAGCGCCGCCGCGCGAGGATCGCGACCTTCGACCAAGGCTGAGACCACGGAACCGTCGACCGCACAGATCAGCGTGCACACCAGCTCGATGTGCACCGTCCGGCCCGATCGCTCGATGGCCTCGGCCACGGCCTCGGCGCGCTGCCGCAGACTGCGACGCATGGTCTCGCGCAACGCGGGCAGGCGGGTGCAGGCGATGTGCCGCTCGTAGCGCGAGATCAATTGGTCGCTGAGTCCCGGGCTGGACACGTCGCCGACGAGCAGGTCGACCAACACCTCGGCGATGGTTTCGGGACCGCGACGCCGACGGGAAAGTGCGGTAACCCGCGACCGCAGCTGCGCCACCTCGATCATCGCGATGTGTTCGACGGCGCGCGCAATCAAATCGTCAAGGGACGAGAAGTAATACGTCGTCGACGCCAACGGGAGTCCGGCGCGCCGAGCGACAGCGCGGTGCCGCACGGCCTCGAAACCGCCCTCGGCAAGCAGCTCGGCGGCGGCGCTGACGAGCGCATACCGTCGACGTTCTCCCTTGGGAGTAACTGCTGCCGTCACGAGTAGCCATCGTGCCAGTCAAAGTGGTACTGCATTGCCATTTCCGCCAAACGGCCCGCTAAACGAACATGGCATGATGGCCCGCATGTCCGACCTGAGCCGCCGCGCCCTGCTGGGCCTCGGAGCCAGCGCGGCCGCGGGCGCAGCCGGCACTTATGCCCTCGACATCCTGTTCAAGCCCCGACCGTCCCAGGCCATGCCGCTGTCGCCCGCGGGCACCCAGGCGCCGCTGGCGCCGCCACCTCCTCCGCCTCTCGAACCGGCGCCGCCGGGTCAGGCCGCGCCCACCATGGTGACCGGTTCCTTCGTTTCGGCGGCACGCGGCGGAATCAACACCAACTGGGCCATCGCGCGTCCGCCCGGCCAGACCAAGGCCCTGCGACCAGTGATCGCGCTGCACGGCAAAGGCAGTGATGCGTCGACCGTGATGGCCGGCGGCGTCGAACAAGGTCTGGCGCAGGCCGTCAACGCGGGGCTGCCGCCCTTTGCGGTGGTTGCCGTGGACGGCGGGGGCAGCTATTGGCACAAGCGGGCCTCCGGCGAGGACAGCGGGGCCATGGTGCTCGACGAGCTCATACCCATGCTGGGCACCCAGGGCCTGGACACCTCCCGGGTGGCGTTCCTGGGCTGGTCGATGGGCGGCTACGGCGCGTTGCTGCTCGGCGGCCGGCTGGGTCCCGCGCGCACAGCGGCCATTTGCGCGGTCAGTCCCGCACTTTGGCTGTCCTCCGGCGCGGCTGCCCCCGGCGCGTTCGACGGGTCCGACGACTTCGCGGCGAACTCGGTGTTCGGAATGCCGGCGCTGGCGTCGATTCCCATTCGGGTCGATTGCGGTGACAGCGATCCGTTCTACGGTGCCACCAAGCAGTTCATCGCTCAACTGCCCCATCCGCCGGCGGGCGGCTTCTCACCCGGCGGGCACAACGCGGAGTTCTGGAGTTCGCAACTGCCGGCCGAGCTCACCTGGATGGCGCCGCTGTTGACGGCCTGAGGCCGGTTGTCGTGGGCCCGCGTCACGTCAGTCACTGCCGCACCAGCAGACGGGCCGTCGGCGAATCGCGAATGAAATATCGCATGCGCTATCAAATTCGGGACGAGCGCAATGCCTTTCGCAGGCGGGACTTCCGTTGGGTCCGCTCGATACCTCGTGCGACGATCGCAAGGTGACCGCACCATTCGACTGGGATCTCCCTTACGCCTGGCCGCGAAAGCCCATCCTGGCGGAGAACGTTGTGTGCACGTCACAACCGCTGGCCGCCCAAGCGGGCCTTCGGATGCTGGCCGAGGGCGGAAGCGCGGTGGACGCGGCCGTCGCCACCGCCATCGCCCTGACGATCGTGGAGCCGGTATCCAACGGCATCGGCTCGGACGCCTTCGCCATCGTCTGGGACGGCCGGCGATTGCACGGGCTGAACGCGTCGGGCCGCTCGCCCGCGGCCTGGACCCCGGAATACTTCGGCGGCAAGGCCGTTCCGGCGCTCGGCTGGAACGCGGTGACCGTGCCCGGCGCGGTGTCGGCGTGGACGGAACTACATGACCGGTTCGGCAGGCTTCCGTTCGAAAGGCTCTTTGAGCCCGCAATCGACTACGCGCGCAAGGGTTTCCTGGTCTCGCCCACGGTTGCCGACCAGTGGGCGGCCCAAGTGCCACTCTTCGAAAAGCAGCCCGGTTTCGCCGAGGCGTTCATGCCAGCCGGGCGGGCACCGAAACCCGGCGAGGTGTTCAGGTTTCCCGAGCAGGCCGCCACGCTGGAGAAGATCGCCGCGACCAACGGTGAGGCGTTCTACCGCGGGGAGCTGGCCGAGCGACTCGAGGCGCACGCGCTTGCCAACGGCGGCGTGATGCGGACCAGCGACCTGACGGCTCACCGAGCCGACTGGGTGGGCACCATCAGCGGAACCTACCGCGGGTACACCGTTCACGAGATCCCGCCCAATGGGCAGGGCATCGTGGCGCTGATCGCGCTCGGGATCCTCCAGCACTTCGACATGTCTTCGCTGCCAGTCGATTCGGCCGAGAGTTTGCACCTGCAAATCGAAGCGCTCAAGCTGGCGTTTGCGGACGCGCAGGCATACGTCTGCGACATCGACCACATGCGGGTCCCGCCAGAGCACCTGTTGGACGCGGAGTATCTGAGGCAGCGGGCCGGCCTGATCGACCGCCGTCAGGCGAAGCCGGCGTCGGCGGGCACTCCCCGCGGCGGCACCGTGTACCTCACCGCCGCCGATGCTGCGGGGATGATGGTGTCGATGATCCAGTCGAACTACATGGGATTCGGGTCTGGGGTGGTGGTGCCGGGAACCGGCGTCTCGTTGCAGAACCGCGGAGCGGGTTTCGTTGCGGATCAAGGTCATCCGAATCAGGTCGGGCCGAATAAGCGACCCTTCCAGACGATCATCCCGGGCTTCGTCACCAAGGACGGCGCGCCGATGATGAGCTTCGGAGTGATGGGCGGGCCGATGCAGCCCCAGGGGCACGTGCAGGTCGTGGTCCGCATCGCCGACTATGGCCAAAATCCGCAGGCGGCTTGCGACGGTCCCCGGTTTCGCTGGGTGCAGGGCATGCAGATCAGCTGCGAACCGGGATTTCCCACGTCGACCCTCGACGGATTGCGTCGCCGCGGGCACGACCTGCTCGGGGTCGACGACTACAACCAGTTCGGCAGCTGCCAGGCGATCTGGCGGCTCGACGGCGGATATCTCGCCGTCAGCGATCCCCGCCGAGACGGCCAAGCCGCGGGTTACTGAACGCTGATCTTGCCTTCAGCGGCCAGCAGCGCGATATCACCACGAAAGTGGCTGCCGGGCAGTCGAATCGACCCCATCAGCTCATACGCCTGCGCACGCGCGGCGGCAAGGTCGGGGCCGGTGCCCACCACCGACAGCACCCGACCGCCCGAGGAGACGACCTCTCCGTCGTCGCGGCGCGCCGTACCCGCGTGCAGCACTCCCTCGGTTTCCGAGCCCGCGACCACGTCGCCGACGCGGGGACGGCCGGGATAGTTCTCGGCCGCCAATACCACCGTGACGGCCGCACCCTGCTCCCAGCGCAACTCACCGAAGTCGGCGAGCTTGCCGGTACCCGCGGCGTACAGCAGCTGGCCGAGCGGTGAACCCAACAACGCCAGCACAGCCTGGGTCTCGGGATCACCGAAACGGCAGTTGAATTCGACCACCGCCGGTCCCTTGCCGGTGATCGCCAGCCCGACGTACAGCAAACCGCAGAATGGGCAGCCCCGCCGAACCATCTCAGCCGCAACGGGTTCGACGATGTTGGTGACGATGTCGCGGTACAGGTCGTCGGGAAGCCACGGCACCGGCGCATAGGCACCCATGCCGCCGGTGTTGGGGCCGGTGTCGCCGTCGCCGACACGCTTGAAGTCCTGCGCGGGCAGCAGCGGCACCACGGTTTCACCGTCGACGACGCAGAACAGCGACACCTCGGGCCCGTCCAGGAACGACTCGAGCAGCACCGGGTGCCCCGCCTCGAGCAGCCCGGCGGCGTGCGCGCGCGCGACACCGCGATCCGCGGTCACCACGACGCCCTTGCCGGCGGCCAGCCGGTCGTCCTTGACCACCCAGGCCGGGTCGCCCGCAGGAGGCCCGAACCGGTCCAGTGCGGCATCCAAATGGGCGGGGCTGTCAACGGTTTCGCTGGTCGCGGTGCGCACGCCGGCAGCGGCCATGACCTCCTTGGCGAACGCCTTGGACCCTTCGATGCGCGCGGCGTCCTTACTGGGCCCGAAGCAGACGATGCCGGCCGTTCGCAGGGCGTCGGCCACGCCCAACACCAGCGGGACCTCCGGGCCGATGACCACCAGGTCGGCCCGGACCTCCCGCGCCAGGGCGACGACGTCGGAACCCGACGTGATGTCCACGTCGTGCTGCTCGGCGACCCGGGCGGTGCCGGCGTTGCCGGGGGCGACAAACAGCTCCGTGACCTGCGGGTCTTTCCGAAGCGCCAGCAGCAGCGCATGCTCACGGGCACCCGAACCGATCACCAGGACTCGCACGACACGTCAGACTAGCCGGGGCTAACGCCAAACGCCTACGGCACCCGCGTTCACAGAATCTTTTCGAGCAGATTTTTGAGGTCTTTCCGCTGCGCGACGGTGAGGCGTCCGAGACGCTTGTCGAACTCCGCGGACAGCAGCGCCAGCCCGTCCGTGGCGGCTTTGCGCCCGGCCGGGGTGAGTAAGAGCCGATGGCGCCGCAGGTCGCTGGCGTCGATCTGGCGCCGCACGAAGCCCGCGGCCTCAAGCCGTTTGAGGTAAACCGTGATCGTCGCCTTGGGCATGCTCAACGCCGCAGCGAGTTCGGCCGGATAGGGGTGCTCGTCGATCTCCGCAAGCAGGAAGAGCTCCTTGGATTCGAGCCCCAGCGCGCAGATGTCGGCCTCGGCGCACGAGATGACCGACAGCAGCACCCGATAGTTCAACGACCAGATCTTGGCCGCGTCGACCGCTGGCACCGACTTGCCAGATCGTTCAGACATAAACTAGTTTAGGAATGAACAAACACATAATCGAACAATTTACCAGAAAGTGGCCACCATGCCTCTGGATCAGTACGTGACACTCGGACGCTCCGGCCTGCGCGTCAGCCCCCTGTGTCTGGGCGCCATGACATTCGGCGAGGACCTCGGCTGGGGCACCAGTGTCGAGGAGTCTCAACAGATCATCGATCGATACACCGACCTCGGTGGCAACTTCATCGACACGGCCAACTTCTACACCCGAAGCCACTCCGAGAAGATCATCGGTGACCACATCGGGCGCGACGCCGGTCGCCGCGATCGCCTGGTGATCGCGACCAAGTTCAGCGGCAACCTGTATCCGGGAGATCCCAACGGCGGCGGCTCGGGCCGCAAGTCGCTGATCAACGCCTGCGAAAACTCGCTGCGGCGTCTGCAAACCGACTACATCGACCTGTACTGGCTGCACATCTGGGATGCCAACACACCCATCGACGAGACGATGGCGGCGCTCGACGATCTCGTCCGCGCCGGCAAGGTCCGCTACATCGGCGTCTCGGACACCCCGGCGTGGAAGATCGCCCAGGCCAACCTCATCGCCCGGTTCCGCGGCTGGTCGAGCTTCGTCGGCCTGCAGGTCGAGTACTCACTGCTGGAGCGCTCCATCGAACAGGAACTGGTTCCGATGGCGTCCGAATTCGGCCTCGGCATCACACCGTGGTCGCCGCTCAAGGGCGGCGCGCTGAGCGGCAAGTACACCCGGGCCAGCGCCGGCCGGCAGGACTCCGGCCGCGGCGCGATGGTCGACGCCTTCCTCGACGACAAGACCTACGCCGTTGTCGACGAACTCGAGCTCATCGCCAAGGCCCACCAGACGAACGTCGCCAGCGTGGCGCTGGCCTGGGTGCGCGCGCAGCCTGGCGTCTCGTCCGTCATCATCGGGGCGCGCAGGCTTTCGCAGCTCAACGACAACGTCCTCGCCGTCGACGTGGGCCTCGGCGCCGACGAACTGGCGCGGCTCGACGAGCTGACCAAGCCGAAGTTCGGGTTTCCGAACAACATGCTGGAGATGGCGCCGGGCATTCTCAACGGCGGGACGTCGGTCAACGGCGTCTCCGGACCGATTTCCGAGTACGTGATGCCCGAAGGCGGGCGGCCATACTGATTGACCGTCAGCCGAGTGCCTCATAGATCAGCCGGGTGTATTTCCGCGTCCGATCGGTTCCGCCCGATGTGACTTGTCCCATCTTGTTCATCACATAGGCGAACGTGGTGCGGCGGTCGACGTTCATCACCACCATGGAGCCGCCCCAACCGCCCCAGTAGCAGGTCCTCTCGTCGGGGATGTCGGGCACCGCCTCCGGATGGGGGAGGGCAAACCCGATGCCCCACCGTGCCGGCATGGCCAGCACCAGATCGGTGCCGTTGGCCTGCTCCTCGAAGATCAGGTCGATGGTGTCGGGTCGCAGGAAACGTACGCCATTGATTGTGCCGCCCAACGAAATCGGGGACAGGGCGCGGACCAGCGAACGCGCGTTGGCGTGTCCGTTGGCCGATCCGATCTCAGCTCGGCGCCACGCCGTCGTCTCGGCTGCCAGCGCGGTCTCCGCGGCGGGCGGGATCGCGGCGAACGTCTTATACATCGGATGGTCATGGGGGACCGCGTCGAGCGGCACGTCCAGCGGAGGCGGCGGGACCAGTTCGGCGATTCTGTGGTCGTCTTCGGGCCGGGCGCCGATCTGCAGGTCAGCGCCGAGCGGCTCGGCGATCTCCTGTCGCACAAAGTGTTTCAGAGTCATGCCGGTGGTTCGGCGGACCAGTTCGCCGACGAGGTGCCCAATGGTCACCGCGTGGTATCCCGACGCGGTGCCGGGTGGCCACCACGGCGCCTGGCCGGCAAGCTGAGAAGTGGCTTTTCCCCAGTCGTAGACGTCCTCGAGGGCGAAGGGGGGCTCCCAGCCGGACATCCCGGAGGTGTGGCTGAGGATGTGGCGCACCTCGATGTCCTGCTTGCCGTTGGCGGCGAACTCGGGCCAGTACTTTGCGACCGGGGCGAACGGGTCGAGCAGGCCGCGGTCGGTCAGCATCAGCGCCGCGAGCGCGGTCACGTTCTTGGTGCTGGAAAAAACGTTGACGATGGTGTTTTCCGACCATTCGCGGGTTCTGGCCCTGTCGGCATGCCCGCCCCAGATGTCCACGACGACGTCGCCGCCGACATCGATGGCGATCGCGGCGCCGAGTTCGCCGCCAGTGCTGACTTCGTCGGCCAGCGCGGCGACGAGATCCTCGAAACGGCTGTCGTAGTGGCCGTGCAGCACGCCCGTCGTGAAGTTGGCGTCGATCGAGTCGCGGTTGCCGGCAAGACCGGTCTGGCTGTTCATCTGTACCTCCTTGAGTCCGAGGAACCAAGTGTGCGATGACGGCCGGCGAAGAACATTGGTCAAGGCGCGTAGATCCTCCGCGGACGCGGCCGAGCGGACGTATAGGCCATTCTGCTGATGTTTGCCGCGTCTGATCGACGCACGCTGGCTAACATGACTGAGACCGAGCGGTGCGCGGACACGCTGCGTTTGAACTGGAGCGATTTGGGGTTGAGCGAGCTCCCGACGGGAACCGTGACGTTGCTGCTGGCCGACGTCGAGGGCTCGACGCGGTTATGGCAGACCCAGCCCGATGAAATGCGCGCCGCCGTCACGCGGCTGGACCAGGCGGTGTCGGACCTGGTGACCGAGCACAACGGGGTCCGCCCGGTCGAACAGGGTGAGGGCGACAGCTTCGTGGTCGCCTTCGCCCGGGCGAGCGACGCGGCCGGGTTTGCGCTCGGTCTGCAACTGACGGCACTTGCGCCGATCCATCTGCGAATCGGACTGCATACCGGCGAGGTCCAACTGCGCGACGAGGCAAATTACATCGGACCGACGATAAACCGCGCCGCGCGGCTGCGCGACCTGGCTCACGGCGGCCAGACGGTCCTATCGGCCACGACAAGCGACCTGCTCGCCGACGGGCTGCCTCCCGACGCGTGGATGCTTGAGCTGGGCACCCACCCGCTGCGGGATCTGCCGCGGCCCGAACGGGTGACGCAGCTTTGTCACGCCGACCTCCGCAACGACTTTCCGCCGCTCCGCTCGACGAAACACACAGGGCGCTTGAATCTTCCGCCGCAATTCACCAGTTTCGTCGGCCGCGGCGCCGAGGTCGAGGCCGTGCGACGGATCATCACCGACGGACGGTTGGTGACGCTCACGGGCGCCGGCGGCGTGGGAAAGACCCGGCTGGCGGTGCAGATTGCGGACCGGCTCGATGACGATTTCGAAGACGGGGTGTGGTACGTCGACCTGGCGCCCATCGCCGATTCCGGCGTTGTCCCGGTCACGGTGACGCGAGCGTTGGGGCTGCCCGACCAGGCGGGGCGTTCGACAATCGACACGCTCACACGTTTCGTAGCCGGCCGGCGCATGCTCGTCCTCCTCGACAATTGCGAGCACCTGATCGACGCCTGCGCCTCGCTCTCGGTCGCGCTGTTGGCGGCTTGCCCGGGCGTGACCATCCTCGCGACAAGCCGTGAACCGCTGCGGGTGGCCGGCGAGGTCGCGTGGGCGGTGCCCTCACTGACCCTGGCTGACGAGGCGGTGACCCTCTTTTCCGACCGCGCCCGCCACGTCCGGCCCGATTTTACTGTGACCAAGGATAATTCGGAAACGGTCATCGAGATCTGCCGGCGTCTCGATGGAATCCCGCTGGCGATAGAGCTGGCCGCCGCGCGGGTTCGGGCACTGTCGTTGGAGCAGATTCTCGACAGCTTGCGCAACCGCTTTCGGCTCCTGACCGGCGGTTCGCGAACAGCCGTACGCCGCCAGCAGACGTTGCGGGCCTCGGTCGACTGGTCGCACGCGCTACTGACCGAACCCGAACGAGTCCTGTTCCGCCGCGTCGCAGTGTTCATGGGCGGCTTCGATCTCGATGCGGCCCAGGAGGTTTGCGGCGAAAGTGACGTCGAGCGGTATCAGACACTCGACCAGCTCACACTGTTGATCGAAAAGTCCCTCGTGGTGGCCGAGGATACGCACTGCGGCGCGCGTTACCGAATGCTGGAGACGATTCGCCAGTACGCCCTGGAGAAGCTCGGCGAGTCCGGTGAGGCCGACGCCGTGCGCGGTCGCCACCGCGACCACTACGTTGCGCTGGCAGCAGAGCTCGACGTGCCGGGGCGCACCGCTCATCAGAGCCGCATCGAGCAGGCCGCCATCGAGATGGACAACCTGCGCGCGGCATTCGCGTGGTGCCGGGAGAACGCCGAGATC
>NZ_LZIX01000121.1:0-919 GCF_001666955.1 Mycobacterium sp. E735
TCCTGGTGCCGCCGGAACCACGGTTCACCTATCCGCGAGGATCACATGATGCCCACGTCGCTCTCCCTCGACACCGCGCGCCGCGCCGACGGGGAGCTGATGTTGGTCGCGGCCGGGGAGATCGATCTGAGCAACATCGACGACTTCGTGCAGGCCCTCACCAACATCAGCGGAGAAGCCGCGAGCGGTGGTCCGCTCACCGTCGACCTCAGCGGCGTCGAGTACCTCGACAGCGCCGCCATCAATGCCTTGTTCTCCCACGCCGACCACATCAACCTGATCGCCCACCCGATCCTGATGCCGATCCTCACCATCAGCGGCCTCACCGAATTGGTCGCCGTCGAACCCGCGGCTTTGGCGGACTGACGACGACCGGCCGAGCGTCAGGGGTTCTCGGCGATCCAGGTGGTGGTGAAGCGCTGCAACGCTGGCAGGCTTTGGGTCAGATCGGCTTGCATCGATTTCTCGAGTTTGCGGCCCACCAACGGGATCCTCATCGCCACCTCCACGGCGAAGCGCAGTCGAGCCCCGTCTCCGGCGGGCGCCATGACCGCGTCCGCGCGCCCTGACCCCAGACCGCCGGAGGACACGACGTTGATCTGCCCGCGGACTTCGCCATCACCGATCGATCGCCACGTCTCGCTGTGAACGATCTTCAGCTCCCCGGGGACGACCTTGGCAATCAGCGCGGGCATTATCTGCCGGGATACGTGTTGGGTTGCCCGCATGCTCACCGTGCCGTCGGCGTCGACTTCCAGCGAATCCAGCGTGGTGGGGGCGTTGCTCGCTTTCAGGCGGGCCAGCCAGTAGTCCTCGCGCCCAAACGCCGCGTGGATTTGTTCCACGCTGGCGGGCGATTCGATGCGGATGTCGAAGGAGCGCGACATAGCAACCGATTCTTGCAAAGGGCCGGCCACGG
>NZ_LZIX01000122.1:0-1762 GCF_001666955.1 Mycobacterium sp. E735
TCGTCGAGGGGGCGATGGAGCTGACCGCCTGCCGCTACGCAGCCCTGGGCATCCGCGCTCCCGATGGCGCCTTCGTCTCCTTCGTGCGCGCGGGGATCGACGACGACACGGCGCGGCTGCTCGGTGAGCTGCCGGTCGGTGAGGGTCTCCGGCTCGCCGACGTGAGTGTCCATCCGCAGGCCGGCGCGCTGCAAGACCACGATCCGCCGGTGCGCGCGCTGCTCGGGATCCCGATCACGGTTCGCGGAGCGGACTTCGGCAGCCTCTACCTGGCCGACGACGTGGCCGGCCGCGCGTTTTCCGACTCCCAGGCGGCCGCCGTGCGGGCCCTGGCGACCGCCGCGGCGGCGGCCGTCGACAACGCGCGCCTGTTCGAGCGGGAACGCGAATCCGCCAAGTGGACGAAGGCCAGCCGCGAAATCACCACCGCCCTGCTGTCCGGCGACCCCCAGACCGGGCCGCTCCAGCTGATCGTGAACCGGGCGCTGGAGCTGGCCGGCGCCGAACAAGCGATTCTGCTGGTTCCGAAGGAGCCCGACCTGCCCGCCGACGAGGTCAACACCTTGGTCGTGGCCGCCACCGCGGGTCGATACTCCTCGGAGGTGATCGGTCGTCAGGTGCCGATGGACGGCTCCACCACGGGCGGTGTCGCGCGGCGCGGCCTACCGCTCATCACCGACTCCTTCCAATACCCGATCGAGGGGTTCACCGACGTCGGTGAACGCTCCGCGATAGTGATGCCGCTGATCGCCGACGGCGCGGTGCTCGGCGTCATCGCCGTCGCCCGGGACCCGCAGCAGTCGCCCTTCGGCGACGATTACCTCGAGCTGGTCAGCGACTTCGCCCGGCACGCGGCCATCGCCCTGGCGCTCGCGGCGGGCCGCGAACACGCTCTCAACCAGGAACTCGCACAAGCGGACAGCGTCGATGAGGCGGTGAACGCCGCGGCGGAGGAACTGCGCCGGCTGTGGCGGGCCCGCCGCGTCGTCGCCGTCACCTTCCCGGCTCAGAATTCCTCCACCGGAACCGCCTATGGCCCACCGCAAGTCGTGTCTGTCGGTGAGGCCGCGCAGTGGGAAGACCTGCCGCCCCATACCCAGCGCATGCTCAGCCAGCTGCGTGAGGGCGACCTGCTCACGCCCAGCACAGGGGAGCCCGGGACGGCGGGCATCGCGCTGCAGCACCCCGAGGGCGTACTCGTGGTCTGGATCGATCTGGCCGAACGTCGGTCGTTCACCCTCGAAGACCAAACCCTGCTGACCGTGCTGGCGGGCCGGCTCGGCCAGGGCCTGCAGCGCGTCCATCAGGTCGATCAGCAGCGCGAAACCGCCTTGGCGCTGCAGCACGCGATCCTGGGTCCCGCTGATCTGCCACACGGGTTCGCCGTGCGGTATCAGGCCGCCAGCCGGCCCCTGCAGGTGGGCGGCGACTGGTACGACATCGTCGAGCTCGACGACGGCCGAATCGCGATGGTCGTCGGCGACTGCGTGGGGCATGGCCTGGCCGCCGCGACCGTGATGGGGCAGGTGCGCAGCGCGTGCCGGGCGTTGCTGTTCGAAAACCCAAGTCCCGGGGCGGCTCTCGCCGGGATGGATCGCTTCGCGGCGCGGCTGCCCGGCGCGCAATGCACCACCGCGGTCTGCGCGGTGCTCAACCCCGAGACCGGCGAGCTGGTGTATTCCAGTGCCGGGCACCCGCCGCCCATCCTGGTCCACGCGGACGGCACCACCCAGATGCTCGACGACGGTCACACGATCGCGTT
>NZ_LZIX01000123.1:0-925 GCF_001666955.1 Mycobacterium sp. E735
TGGCGCGGGTTCCGGGACGCGCCGACGAGGTGGTGTCCGCGGCGAAGGCGAAGGGCGTCAACCTGTGGCGCGTTGACGCCGATCACGTGTCGGTAGCCTGCGACGAAGCCACCACGGAGGCCCACGTGGCCGCGGCGCTGGAAGCCTTCGGCATGCCGGCCGCCGAGCCACTCGGCAGTGATATCGCGACCCGCACCTCGCAGTTCCTCACCCACCCCGCGTTCACGCAGTACCGCACCGAGACGGCGATGATGCGCTATCTGCGCACGCTGGCGGATAAAGATATCGCCTTGGACCGCAGCATGATTCCGCTCGGCTCGTGCACGATGAAGCTCAACGCCGCCGCCGAGATGGAGCCGATCACCTGGCCGGAATTCGCCCGCCAGCATCCGTTCGCGCCGGCCTCGGACACCCCGGGACTGCGTCGGCTGATCAGTGACCTTCAGACCTGGCTGGTGCACATCACCGGTTACGACGCGGTGTCCCTGCAGCCCAACGCCGGCTCGCAGGGCGAGTACGCCGGCCTGCTGGCCATCCACGACTATCACGCCAGCCGGGGCGAACCGCACCGCAACATCTGCCTGATCCCGTCCAGCGCGCACGGCACCAACGCGGCGTCGGCGGCGCTCGCCGGCATGCGGGTGGTCGTGGTCGCCTGCCACGACAACGGCGACGTCGACCTCGACGATTTGCGCGTCAAGGTCACCCAGCACGGCGACGAGTTGTCGACGCTGATGATCACCTATCCGTCCACCCACGGCGTCTACGAGCACGACATCGCCGAGATCTGCGCGGCCGTCCACGACGCCGGCGGCCAGGTCTACGTGGACGGGGCGAACCTCAACGCGCTGGTCGGCCTGGCCCGGCCCGGGAAGTTCGGCGGCGACGTGAGCCACCTGAACCTGCACAAGACGTTCTGCATCCC
>NZ_LZIX01000124.1:0-7297 GCF_001666955.1 Mycobacterium sp. E735
GACCGCGCAGGTGCCGCCCATCGACCACCCGGCGACGCCCCAGTTGGCTCGATCGGCGCTGACGGCGAAGTTCGACACCATGAACGGCACGACGTCCTTGGTCAGGTGGTCGGCGGCGTTGCCGCGGCTGCCGTTGACGCACTCGGTGTCGTTGTCGAACGAGCCGGTGGGGTCGACGAACACCAGTACGGGGGAGAAGCCGCGATGCGCGGCGGCGAAGTTGTCGATGGCGGTGAAGGCGCCGCCTGGGCCCAGCCAGTCGGCCGGGGTGTTGAAGGCGGAACTGATCATCATGACCGCCGGCAAGCGGGGTGGCGGATTGCTGTTGAACCATGCGGGCGGCAGGTAGACCAATTCCCGGCGGTGGCGGAAATGGGAGGCGTTGTCGTCGATGTCGACCGGCACCACCACGCCCTTGCTCGGCCTGGTCCCGGCGACCTGCATTTCGGTCACGCGCAGGCGGTCGATCTGGTCGGGCAACGGCACCGAGGTCAGCTGGTTCCACGCGGCGAGCGCCGTCGGGAAGTAACCCACCCAGCTGTTGAGAGCCAAACTCGCGCACAGCGCGCACAGGGGGATGGACAGCACCGCCACCCCCCGGCGCCACCAGCGCGCGCCCGGCCAGCCCACCAGGAACACCGCGACGGCCAGGCCGGTCGCCGCGATCCACAGCCACAGCGTCGTCGGCGCCGGGTCACCGGCCACGCCGAGCGACGTGATGTACCAATACGCGAGCGCGGTCGTCGCGACGGCGGCGATCACGGCCACCGGCAGCACCCGCTTGAGCCACCGCCGGGCACGCCACTGGATCGCGATGATCAGCAACAGCAGCGTCAGCGCCTGCACGGTCGGCGGGAACCAGCCATGCAGCAAGGACAGTCGTCCGAAGAATTGGTCCAACGGTCGTTGCCTTTGCTGAGTCGATCGCTGCGCGGGGGCGGACACCCGTGGTCTTTTCGAACGCGGTGGGTCGGGAACAACTATCCCACACCCGTCCCACCGGCCCGCCCGCCGTCGCGGCGTGTGAGGGTGGCCGTTAGGAGGCTGTGACGCTGGTGAAAGTGCGCAGCCGCAGGCTGTTGGCGACCACGAAAACGCTGGAAAACGCCATCGCGGCGCCCGCGAGCATCGGGTTGAGCGCGCCGAGCGCGGCGAGTGGGATCGCGGCGATGTTGTAGCCGAAGGCCCAGAACAGGTTGGCCTTGATGGTGGTCAGCGTGCGCCGGGACAGCCGGATCGCGTCGACGGCGGCGCGGAGGTCACCTCGGGTGACGGTGAGGTCGGCGGCTTGGATGGCGACGTCGGTGCCGGTGCCCATGGCCACCCCGAGATCGGCGGTCGCCAGGGCCGCGGCGTCGTTGACGCCGTCGCCGACCATCGCGACGACCTTGCCTTCGGCCTGCAACCGCTTGATGGCGGCGACCTTGTCGGCGGGCATCATTTCGGCGATCAACTGCGCGATGCCCACCTCGTCGGCGATGCGCTCCGCCACGCCCCGGTTGTCGCCGGTCATCAGGATCGGTGTCAGGCCCAGCCCCTTGAACCGCCGAACCGCTTCCGCGCTCGTCGGTTTGACCGTGTCGGCGACGATCAGGACCCCGCGGGCCCGGCCGTCCCAGCCGACGACGACCGCGGTCTTGCCCTCGGCCTCGGCGCGGTCCTTGACCGCCGACAGCTCGTCGCTCAGCGGCTGGCCGCAATCGGCCAGCAGGCTGGCGCGCCCCAGGACGACGGCGTGGCCGTCGACGATGCCCCGCACGCCGTTGCCCTCGGAACTGGTGAATCCCTCGGCCGCGGGCAGCCGGCCCAGCTCGGCCTTGGCGGCCTTGGCGATGGCCCGGGCGATGGGATGCTCGGAGGCATCCTCGAGCGCCCCGGCGTAGCGCAGCAGTGCCGCGCGGTCGGTCCGGTCGGCGCCGACCACGTCGAGGAGGGTCATCTTCCCGGTGGTGACGGTGCCCGTCTTGTCCAGCACGATCGTGTCGACGCGGCGGGTGGATTCCAGGACTTCCGGCCCTTTGATCAGCACGCCGAGCTGGGCCGCGCGGCCGGTTCCGACCAGCAGGGCCGTCGGGGTCGCCAGCCCGAGCGCGCACGGGCAGGCGATGATCAGCACCGCGACGGCCGCGATCAGCGCCGCGGTGGCCGGGAACCCGAGCGCGAGCCATGCGCCGAGCGTCGCGAGGGCGATGCCGATGACCACCGGGACGAACACACTGGAGATGCGGTCGGCGAGCCGCTGGACCTCGGCCTTGCCCGACTGCGCCTCCTCGACCAGCTTGGCCATGTGCGCCAGCTGCGTGTCGTCGCCGACGCGGGTGGCGCGCACGACGAGGCGTCCGCCGACGTTGACGGTGGCGCCCGTGACGCCGTCGCCCGGGCCGACCTCGACGGGAACGGACTCCCCGGTGAGCATCGAGACGTCCACGGCCGAGGAGCCCGAGACCACGACGCCGTCGGTGGCGACCTTCTCCCCGGGCCGCACCACGAATTGGTCCCCGACGGTGAGGCGATCCACCGGGATCCGGGTCTCGCCGCCGCCCCGCAGCACGGCGACGTCCTTGGCGCCGAGCTCGAGCAGGGTGCGCAGCGCGGCGCCCGCCGTCCGCTTGGACCGCTTCTCGAAGTACCGTCCTGCCAGCACGAACAGGGTCACACCCGCGGCGACTTCGAGGTAGATGTTGCCCGCACCGTCGGAGGTCCGGATGGTCGGTTCGAACCGGTCGTGCGTCCCCGGTGCCCCAGCCGTCCCCAGGAACAGTGCGTACAGCGACCACAGGAAGGCCGACAGGGTGCCGATCGAGACGAGGGTGTCCATCGTGGCGGCACCGTGCCGGAGATTGGCCCAGGCGGCGGCGTGGAAGGGACGGCCACCCCACACCACGACCGGCGCGGCCAGCACCAGCGACGCCCACTGCCAGTAGCGGAATTGCAGGGCGGGGATCATCGCCATGGCGATCACCGGGGTGGCGAGCACGAGCGACGTGATGAGGCGAGTGCGAAGCGCCGCCAGATCGGCGTCCGCGCGCTTCCCGGGGGCCGGCTCCTCCCGGCGCTGCGGCAGGGCGGCGGTGTAGCCGGCCTGCTCGACGGCGGCGATCAGCAACTGCGGGTCATACCCCGAGGGAACGGTCAGGGCCGCCTTTTCGGTCGCGTAGTTGACGGTGGCGGCGACGCCGTCGAGCCGGTTCAGCTTCTTCTCGATCCGGGCGGCGCACGACGCGCACGTCATCCCCGCGATCTCGAGCTCGATATGGCTCACCGGCACTGCGCTCATGCCACCAAGACGGCCTCGTAGCCGGCCTCGTCGACCGCGCCGAGGACGGCGTCCGCGTCGATGGGAGAAGAACTCGTGATCACCAGCCTGCCGGTGTCGGCGCTGACATCCACGCGCTCCACGCCAGGGAGGCGGCCGACCTCGTCCCGCACGGCCGACTCGCAGTGGCCGCAGCTCATCCCGTCGACCCGGTATTCGCTGGTGACCATGGTCCTCCTTCCGGTGGATGCCTCGGGGTGGATACCCGATGGCGATACACCTTCGGGCGTCACCTCCATCATGAGTGGGTTCGTACGCTGGTGGCAGCACGATTCTGCCGGATCACGCGACGGGACGTCAGGGCTGGGACAACAACAGCAGCACCCGACCCGTGGCAGGGGGCGCGGGAAACGCGCCCTCGTCGAAGCCGTAGTACTTGCGCTGGTCGGCCGTGACGGCGTCGATCACCTTGCCGGTGGCCGTCAGCTCGCCGTCGTGGACGCGCGCCATCATGCCCTTGAAGTCCGGGACCGCCATCGAATCGGCGAGCATCAGCGCCTCCCCGCCGGTGGCCAGCGTCACCAGCACGCCGGCCCCGGCGTAGTTGTTGCCGCCACGGCCCCGGCCTAGCGGCGCCC
The DNA here is from genome assembly GCF_001666955.1 of Mycobacterium sp. E735. Taxonomy (NCBI): domain Bacteria; kingdom Bacillati; phylum Actinomycetota; class Actinomycetes; order Mycobacteriales; family Mycobacteriaceae; genus Mycobacterium; species Mycobacterium sp. E735. The sequence goes on from NZ_LZIX01000124.1 coordinate 3,895, forward strand.
AGTAGACGGGCGCCGAGGCGACGGCGCCTTTCACCCGGCGGTATTCGCCCGCATGTTGGGTGTCGGCGACGGTGACGACCGGCAGGGCCGCGATCGTTCGTTGCTCCTTGAGCCAGAGCCCACCCAACGGAACGCAGACGATGGCGTACATCAAGAGCACCAGGACCAAGACGGGCTTCCAAGCGATTTCCCAGCCGAGCCGGCGTGGCGAGATCGCCAGGCCGCGCAGCTGCGTGTCGAGCCGGCGGCGTCCGAATCGAAAGACGTACCAAGCCAATACCCGCGCCAGCGCCATGACCGCGAGGATCGTCAGGCCGGCCATGCCGCACACCCGCCAGTAGAACGTGCTGTCGCCCTGGTTGGCGGTGGCCGCCCACATGACGGCGGGGATTGGGGCGGTGATCAGCAGGAGCAGCGCGTACGACGGGTGACTGGTCAGGTATGGATAGGTCACGCGCCAGGCGGGGTTACCCCCGTAGACGGTCACCGGCCCGACATCGGCGTGCACCGTCGGTGTCCACGACCCCTGCACAATCCGCGGCCGCACGAGCGAGCGGACGAAGAAAAATCCGAAGACGAGCGACACCACGAGCGCTCCCCAGAAGGTTTCGTCGAGCCGTTCGCCGGTGCCGGGCACGCCCATGGCGCCCCGGATATCGATCACCTTGCCGACGAAGAACGTCAACGGCATCACGAAGAAGAACTCGGTCAGCCAGGTCTGGATTAGCTGGGGAATGCGCGCGCCAAGTCGGTCGAAGGCAAGTACACGTTGCCAGACGAAGCTGAGCACGCCCATGAGCGGCGACCATATCGACCTGACGCGGTAGCGGCAATCTTTGTGGTGCGGCTAAGGGCGCTTTGCCGCGCGGAAACCCTCAGACGTAGCCCACGCCGATGTCCACCGAAACCTGGGTCGCCGTGACCAGCCGCGACTGGTCGGAGGCGAGCCAGGCGACCGCGTCGGCGATGTCCTCCGGCTGGGCGATTCCCTCAGGCAGTAGCGGCTTGTGCAGTCCCCGCAGGTGCGGGTAGGTGTCGGCGGCCGCGTGCAGCGCTTCGCGCATGCGCCCGGTGCCCATCGGTGTCGCCACCGCGCCGGGGTTCAGGCTGTTGACGCGGATGTTGTGCCTGCCGAGCTCGGCGGCGAAGGCGCGTGCCATCCCGACGACGGCGTGCTTGCTCGCCGTGTAGTGAATCATGAACGACTGCATGTTGATGCCCGCGGCGGAACCGATGAGGATGATCGAGCCGCCGCGGCCCCCGTCGATGATGTGCTGAGCGCCGGCCATCACCGTGTTCCAGGTCCCGGTGACGTTGGTGTCGATGGTGTCGCGGAACGCCTCGGCGCTGATCTGGTCCCACGGCGCGGGACTGCAGATTCCGGCATTGGCGACGATGATGTCGAGGCGACCCAGTTCGCCCACCGCCCTGTCGACGGCGGCGGTGAGCGCTTGGAGGTCGCGGATGTCGACGGCTTCGGTGATCGCCCGTTTGCCGTTGGCGCTCACCAGCCTTGCCGTCTCCGCCAGGTCCTCGGGTGTCGGTGAATCGTAGGGAACGCTCGGCGGCAATGGCCCGGCGATGTCGACCGCGATGATGTCGGCGCCTTCGGCGGCCAGGCGTACGGCGTGCGCCCGGCCCTGCCCCCGCGCGGCGCCCGTGATCAGCGCAACCTTCCCCGAAATGGATTGATTCATGGCTTGTTTCGGCTCCTCTCGGCGGGGGCTTCCGCCACGCCCATGCGGTCCCTGGCAGGGCGGGTCGTTTCGCTGTTCTGAATTCGACTCGGCGAGCGTAGCGTCGAGCTGACGCTGCCGGACAGCCGAAAGGAAAGATTATGACCGTCACCGTTGTCGACGCGGGTCCACGGCAGGTAAGCCGGTCGGTCGAAGTGGCGGCGCCGGCCGCGGAGCTGTACGCGATGGCCGCCGATCCGCGGCGACACAGCGAGTTGGACGGTTCGGGTACCGTGCGAGCCAACATCAAGGCTCCGGCGGAAATGGCTGTGGGGTCGAAGTTTTCGACCAACATGAAGATGTACGGCCTGCCGTATCGCATCACCAGCACGGTGACCGCCCTCAAACCCGGCGAATTGGTTGAATGGCGTCATCCGTTGGGGCACCGGTGGCGCTGGGAGTTCGAGGCGCTTTCGCCGAGCCGGACGCGGGTCACGGAGACGTTCGACTACAGCCGGGCCGGTGCGGTCAAGAATGCGCTGAACTACTACCAGCTGATCGGTGCGGTGAAGGGGAATACCGCCGGCATCGAAGCGACGCTGGCTCAGTTGCGGGATCGCTACGCCGGATAACGGTTCTGCGTGCGGGTGAACAAAATCGGGAGCCCTCTCGTGGCTGCACCGTGGACAAAATCGAATCCGTGACCGCGCCCGTCGCCACCGGTTCCCGTGTGGCGCAGTCCCTGACGCTGTCGGGCCAGCTGATCAGCCGGTACGGGTTGGTCATCGTCCTGGCCTGGATCGGGTTCGGGAAGTACGTGAAGATGGAATCCCGTGTGCTGATCGAGCACAGCCCGCTGATGAGCTGGATCTACGACGTGTTGAGCGTCGCCACCGTCGCACGCTTGCTGGGCACGATGGAGATCGTCGCCGCGGTTCTGATCGCCCTGAGGCCGGTGTGGCCGCGCGCGTCGGCGGCCGGCAGCGCGCTGGCGGTGCTGCTGTTCCTGGGCACCCTGAGCTTCCTGTTCACCACGCCCGGCGTAATCGCGACCCATGCGGATGGCGTTCCCGTGCTGTCGGCGTTACCGGGCCAGTTCCTGCTCAAGGATTTGGTGTTGATCGGCGTCGCGGTGTGGACCTGCGGTGATTCGCTGGGCGCGCGAACAGCGTCCCGCTGATCAACCCCTTCGCCGAAGCGAGCGTGGCCGCGTAGGCGTCGGCGTCCAGGGTGGCCGCGCGCTCGGTGAGGCCGCGAGCCAGCGCATGGATCGCGCCGGCGGCGGCCCGGGGGTCGATGCCCGGCGGCAGCGCGCCGGCGGTCTGGGCGTCGCGGAGGATCTCAATGATGGTGCGGCGCAGGGCCTTTGGCCCCGGATAGTTCGGCCGGCCGCGACGGGGATGCTGATGGCTGTCCGCGCGTACCGCGCGATCGAAGCCGGCCAGATGCGGATGTTCGCGCATCATCCGACTCGCCTCATCCAACACCGCAACCAGCCGTTCGACCACGTCGTCGGCCTGTGCGGCCGCGTCCCGCAGCCGGGGGGCCGCGATCCGCTCGATGTCCTCGACGGCCGCGCCCAGCAATTCGGACTTGTTCGGGAAGTAGTTGTACAGGCTGCCGCTCGTCATGTCGGCGGCGCGGGCGATTTCGCGAATCGTGGTGCGGGAGTAGCCCACCGTCGCCACACTGCGCATGGTGGCCACGATGATCCGCTGGCGGGTCTC
>NZ_LZIX01000125.1:0-2596 GCF_001666955.1 Mycobacterium sp. E735
CGCAGCGAAAACCCGGCCTGGGCAACGAAATCGGGCTCCAACTCGTCGACCGCCGCGGCGAAGGCCGGCTCGTCGGCGAGCAGCCGGCGGCCCATGCCGGCCCATTGCGACCCGCGCCCGGAGTAGACGAACACCGTGCCCGGCCCGACCGCGCCCTCGCGGCAACCCACCAGGCCGGTGGCCGGCTCACCGGCCGCCAGCGCGCGCAACCCCGCGACCGCCTGGTCCCGATCGACGGCGGCCACCGTGGCGAACGCGGCGTGCCGGGCCCGGTGATGGTTGAGGGTGTGCGCCACGCCGGCCAGCGGCAGCGTGGCGCCCGGACCGTCCAGCCAGTCGGCCAGCACCGAGGCCGTCGCGGCCACCCGCTGCGGAGTCCTGCCCGACACCACCAACGTCGACACCGCCGGCTCTGAGCCACGGCGGTCCGGAATGACTTCCGGCGCTTGCTCGATCACGACATGCGCGTTAGTCCCGCTCACGCCGAACGACGACACGCCGGCCCGGCGGGGCTGCCCGCTCTCCGGCCACTCCATGTCTTCGGTGGTGATCGTCAGCCGCGACACGTCCTCGCTGGCGTGGGGCGTGAGCTCGCGGAAGTTCAGGTTGCGCGGGATGCGACCGTTGCGGACGGCCAGCACCGTCTTCATGAACCCGGTGATGCCGGCCGCCGCCTCCAGGTGACCGAGATTGGTCTTGACCGCCCCCAGCACCAGCGGCGCGCGGCCCTCGCGGTCGGCGAAAACCTTGCTCAGGGAATCGAGTTCGATCGGGTCGCCGAGCGGCGTGCCCGTCCCGTGCGCCTCGATGTAGTCGATCTCGGCCGGGGTCAACTTGGCCGAGGTCAGCGCCTGCCGAAGCAGCGCCTGCTGCGCGGGGCCGTTGGGAACGGTGACGCCGCTGCTGGCGCCGTCCTGGTTGACGGCCGAACCGCGAACCACGGCGAGGATGCGATTGCCGTCGCGTTGCGCGTCGGACAGCCGCTTGAGCACGACCACCCCGCAGCCCTCGCTGCGCACGTAGCCGTCGGCGTCGGCGTCGAAGGTCTTGCACTGCCCCGCGGGCGACAACATGCCCCACCGTGAGCAGGCGATGCTGGTGCCGGGGCTCAGCAGCAGGTTGGTGCCGCCGACCAAGGCCGTGTCACTTTCGTTCCAGCGCAGGCTCTGGCAGGCCAGGTGAATCGCCACCAGCGACGACGAGCACGCCGTGTCGAGGACCATCGCCGGGCCGCGTGCGCCGAGCAGATACGCCATCCGGCCCGCGGCGAAGTTGGCGGAGTTGCCCGTCAGGACGTAGGCGTCGAGCTCCTCGGGTCGCATCGCCTCGGAGAGCGTGAGCATGTAGTCGTAGGCCGTCACACCGACGTACACCGAGGTCTGGGTGCCGCGGATGGTATGCGGCGGAATCCCCGCGTCTTCCAGCGCCTCCCAGGCCACCTCGAGGAACAGCCGCTGTTGTGGATCCATCGCCGCCGCCTCGCGTGGGGTGATGGAGAAAAACTCGGCGTCGAATTCGTCCGGCTGCCAAGTGGAAAGGAAGCCGCCTTCGCGGTTGCAGATGGTTCCCGGCACGGTGTGGTCGTCGGTGTACAGGGCGTCCGCGTCCCAGCGCTCGGGCGGCACCGGCACGATGCCGCTTCGCCCGTCGCGCAGCAATTCCCAGAATTGGTCCGGGTTGTCCACCCCGCCGGGCAACCGGCAGCCCATCCCGATCACCGCGATCGGCTCGGTGCCGGCCTTCTCGGCGATCTCCAGCCGGGCGCTCAGATCGTCGATCTTGTGCAGCGCCTCGGTGATGATCGCCCGGCGGTCCGGTGTCGAGGTGGTCATCGCGTTCCTCTGAGTCGTTCCGAAAGTTGTTCCAACAACTCGGCTTCGGTGAGTTCGTCGTAGACGTCGGAGGCGGGTTCGGCATCCGGTTCGGCGAGTTCGGGCAGCATCGTCGCCAAGTAGTCGGTGAGGCTGTACACGGTCGGGTAGTCGAAGATCACCGAAGCCGGCAGGAATTCACCGAGACTGTCCGACAACGCGCGCTGCAGCGTGACGCTCATCAGGGAGTCCATTCCGAGCTGGAAGAAGCCGATCGAGGGATCCAGCGACTCGCTGGGCGGTAGCCCCATCACCCCGGCCGCCAGCAACCCGACGTGGTCCAGCAGCATGTCGTGGCGGCGTTCGGGCGGGCACTTACTCAGGCCGACGCGGAATTCGCTTGCGGGCATGGCGGTTTCGCCGGGCACCGGAAGCAGGTCGTCGACGATGTGCAGCGCGCCGCGGGTGCGGTAGGCGGCCGCCAGCAGTGGCCAATCCGCTTCTACCACAATGGAATGCACGCCTGCGGCGGGGCTCATCGCCCGCGGCAGAGCGCCGATGGCGACCTCGTCGTCCATGGGCAGTAGCCCCGAACCCATGCTGACCTGGCCGAACTGGTGCTCGGCGTCGGACAGGGATTTCCACAGTCCCCAGTTGACCGTCGTCGCCGACAACCCCATCACGTGCCGCGCGTACGCCAGGGCGTCGAGGTAGCCGCTGGTGGCGGTGTAGTGGGCCAGCCACCGCGAACCGGTGAGGCCGGAGATGGAGGAGAACACCACGAA
>NZ_LZIX01000126.1:0-595 GCF_001666955.1 Mycobacterium sp. E735
TGCGGTCGACCGCGCTCCCCGGCCGCTCGGCGGCCGCCCGCAGCCGCGGCAAAGCGACATCGGTGCGCGCCGCGATCGCCGCCTTGATCAGCTCCGCCTTGTTCGGAAAGTAGTTGTAGAGGCTGGCGCTGGTGACATCCGCGGTGCGGGCAATCTCGCGAATCGTGGTGCGGGAGTAGCCCATCTCGGCCACAGTGCGCATCGCCGCGGTGATGATGCGCGTGCGGGTCTGTTCGCCGTCGGCGCCCACCGGGCGCCCCAATCGCGAGGGCCGGGCGCTCATGCGGGACGGCACGCGCCGCCGTCCCGTCCCTCACGCACCGCGCACCTCCGCACGAACCCCGAATAAATCGATCACTCGATTATATTCGACACTGTCAGGCGCCGAGAGCCTGCGGACGGGACGCGCGAGTGCGGAGAACACGGTGACGCGGGCGCAGCGGGGACGCCCCGTCGGCGCCAGCGGTGAGGAGACCCGCCAGCGGATCATCGTGGCCACCATGCGCTGTGTGGCGACGGTGGGCTACTCGCGAGCCACGATTCGCGAGATTGCCCGCACCGCGGATGTCACCAGCGCCAGCCTCTACAACTACTT
>NZ_LZIX01000127.1:0-16700 GCF_001666955.1 Mycobacterium sp. E735
AACGTCCGTTACTTCGCCGCGCTGTACGGTTTCGAGCACCAGGCCGCCGACGACGCGATCGAACGGGTCGGGCTGGCCGACCACCGAACCGCGTTCTGCGGCAACCTTTCCGGCGGCCAGCGCACCCGGGTGTCGCTGGCCTGCGCGCTGGTCTGCCGGCCCGACCTGCTCGTGCTCGACGAGCCCACGGTCGGCCTGGACCCGGTGCTGCGCGCGGATCTCTGGGAGCAGTTCGCCGAGCTCGCCCGCGGCGGAACCACGCTGCTGGTCTCCAGCCACGTCATGGACGAAGCCGACCACTGCGGCGACCTGCTGCTGATGCGCGACGGTCACCTGCTTGCCCACACCACCCCGGCCCAACTACGAGAGGACACCGGATGCACGTCACTGGAGGACGCGTTTCTGTCCATCATCAAGCGCAGCACCATGCGCCAGGCCGGCTAGGGCTCAAGGGCTACACCGCCACCACGACGCGAATCCTGCGCCAGCTGGCGGCCGACCACCGCAGCGTCGCCATGATCCTGTTCGTGCCGGTCTTGGTGATCACGTTGATGTACTACATGTTTCAGAACGCGCCGCATCGGCCCGGCACGCCTGCGCCGTTCAACAACGCCTGCCTGATCCTGCTCGGCCTGTTCCCGCTGTTCGTCATGTTCATCATCACGGCGATCACGATGCAGCGTGAACGGGCCTCCGGGACGCTGGAGCGGATCCTGACCACTCCCCTGCGCCGGTTCGACCTGCTGATCGCCTATGGCAGCGCCTTCTCGGTGGCCGCCGCGGCGCAGGCGGTGCTGGCGTGCGTCGTGTCGTTCTGGTTGCTCGGCTTCGACACCGCAGGCAGCCCGGCGTGGGTGTTCGTGATCGCGATCGTCAACGCCGTCCTCGGCGTGGGCCTGGGGCTGTTGTGTAGTGCGTTCGCGCGCACCGAGTTTCAGGCGGTGCAGTTCATCCCGCTGGTGATGGTGCCGCAGCTGTTGCTGGCCGGCATCATCGTGCCGCGGGCGCTGATGCCGCACTGGCTGCAGTGGGTCAGCAACGTGATGCCGGCCAGTTATGCGCTGGAGGCGCTGCAACAGGTGGGCGCGCACCCCGAGCTGACCTACATCGCGGTGCGCGACATCATCGTCGTGCTGGGCTTCGCCCTCGCGGCGCTGTGCCTGGCCGCGGCCACGCTGCGACGGCGGACCGCCTAGTGGCGATCACCAACAGCCAGCGCAGGCGGCCCGGCCGGCCGGCCGGCGGCTCCGACACCCGTGAGCGAATCCTCTCCAACGCGCGAGAGCTGTTCGCCCGGAACGGCATTCGCAATACCTCGATACGCGCGGTGGCCGCGGCGGCCGGGGTGGATTCCGCCCTGGTGCACCACTACTTCGGCACCAAGGAAAAGCTCTTCGCCGCCGCCGTCCACATCCCGATCGACCCGATGGAGGTGATCGGCCAACTGCGCGAGGTACCCGTCGACGAGCTCGGCCACACCCTGCCGTCGATGTTGTTGCCGCTGTGGGATTCCGAAGTCGGCACCGCGTTCGTCGCCGCCCTGCGCTCCATCATCGCCGGCTCGGAAGTCAGCCTGTTCCGCACCTTCATCCAGGACGTGATCGCCGTGGAAGTCGGCCCGCGCGTTGACAATCCACCCGGAAGCGGACACATCCGCGTCCAATTCGTCGCGTCGCAACTGGTCGGCGTGGTGATGGCGCGCTACATCCTGAAGCTGGAGCCGTTCGCTTCGTTGCCGGCCGAGCAGGTCGCGGCGACCATCGCACCGAACCTGCAGCGCTACCTCACCGGGGATCTGCCGGACGGCCTCGTGCCATGAGGCGCGCGTGCTCGTCATCGTCGACATCGCGGGCCTCGTCGACGAGCAGCACCGGGATGCCGTCCTCGATGCGATAGGCGCGCCGCAGCCGCGGGTTGTACAGCAATTCGTCGTCCACGAGCAGCAACGGACCCCGGTCGGCCGGGCACACCAGGATGCTCAGCAGCGAATCGTCAACCATCGGCGCGCCCCTTCAGTTCGGACCGGATGCCGGGGGTCAGCTTTCGGAAGTGCTGCCCGTCGGCGTCGAAGTACCACACCTGGCGGCCCGGCTTGGGAATTCCCGCCGCGCGCAGGGCGCTGACGGTCGGGCGGTAGGTCGCGCTCAGCGTCATCTCCGGGCAGACCTGGACGATGTCGGGCCCCACCCCGATCGGAATCTTGGCGACGGCGTCCGTCAGGTCCGCCGCGGTGATGCTGGCCCCGGGAAGCAGCGTCAGCGCCGACACCGCGACCTCCCGGTCGCCCAGCGGCACGTTGTAGGTCACCGCGAGGTCGACACCGTTGATGCACCCCAGCACGTTGGTGACCGGCTCGTCGAACACCAGGCCCCGCGCGGTGTGGACCACCGAGCCGCGCCGGCCCGCCAGCCAGTAGTCCCCGTCGTCGTCGCGGTAGAACAGGTACTCGGTGGAGATCCAGGTGTCGCCGGCGGCGAACACTCCCCGCTTGACCGACGCCGTCGGGTCGATCGGACCGTTGGACGCGGCGAGCAGCACCCCGACCTGTTTCGGCTCGGCGACCTGGACGAAGCCGCGCTCGTTCTCCAGGATCAGGTCGTGCTCGGCGTCGTAGGCGGCCAGCTCGATGCGTCCGGCGCCGGGCAGCGGGCGACCCTTGCTGCCGGTCTTCGCGCCGGACACGTTGGCCAACACCGCTTGTCCGTCGGTGGTGGCGAAGAATTCGACGACGTGCGCGGGCGTGAACGCGTCGACGACCCGGCCCCACAAGCCGGTCGGCATGCCGGAACCGATGAACAGCCGCACCGGGTGGTTGCCGTGCAGCACGAATGCGGGATCGTCGACGATCTCGCGGAGCATGGCCCAGGTGTAGGACACCACGGTGACGCCGTACTGCCGCACCTCCTGGACGAACCGGTCGCGGTCCAGGCCGCGGGACAGCGCGATGCGGGTGCCGCCGACCACCGCGCCGCCGAGGCTCACCAGCAGCGCCGACTCGTGGTGCAGCGGGGTCAGGCAGTAGACGGTGTCCCGGCGGTCCAGGGCGGCCGTCGAGGCGGTCCCGAAGGCCGACACCGCCCAGCGGTAGTTGGTGATCTGCTTGGCCACCAGCTCGCCGCCGGCCGCGCTGAACGCGATGAACGCCAGGTCGCGGGCCAGCCCCGGGTTGGGGCGGTACCACCCGGGCAGCTGGACGGCGTCCGGGTCGATCTGCTCCATGTCGATGACGTCGCTGTCGTCGGGCAGGTGCAGATCGCGCGACTCGCCGCCGCCGAGCACCAGCACCTGACGCAGCCCCTGGCGGTCCGACGCCAGCACCGCCTCCAGGTTGGCGGGGTCGGTGAGCAGCTCTGTCACCCCGCCGAGCCGGACCGACGCGGCCAGGTCGGCATCCGGTCTCATCACCACCCCGATCGCGCCCAGGCGCGACAGGGCGGCGATGGCGACCAGCGCGCTGGGTCGCGTCTCCATCAGGACGCCCACCCGGTCGCCCTGCCGCACGCCGACCTCGATCAGGCCGCGGACGACATTGTTGATGCGCCGGTTGACGGCCTCGTACGTGTGCACGCGCCCGTCGAAGAGCAGGAATTCGCCCTGCGGGGCGTCGTGCGCCTGTTCCTCGATGATGCGGCCCAGCGAGATGCGGGTGTGGTCGTTGATCTGCCCCAGGCGGACCAGGCGCGGCAGGGTGCGGGCCGTCTCGACGGCCAGGGTGCGCATCGACTTGTTGGCCGCGACCACCGTGTTGGCCGCGCCGCGCACCATGCCCAGCGCCGCCTCGGAGACCTCGCCCAGGCCGTGCGTGATCCGGGAACTCAGCGCGACGCCGCTGTCGGTGTGCTCCGCGGGCTGGTCGGCCATCAGATCGATGCCCTCCGGCTTGTCGCCGCCGGTGGACAGCCACTTCACCCAGGCGGCGACGGTCGGCCAACTCTGTTGCGCCGCTTTAGATCCCACGACCAAGCCGAAATGGCCTGTGCGGATGGTGGATTCGTAGACTTCGGCGTCGGGTGCGGCGCGCCGGATGCCGCGCACCGAGGCCGGCTGCCCGATGTCGTCCACCTCGCCGACGAAGGCCAGCACCGGACAGGTGATGTCGGTGAGCGTGACCATCTGGCCGTTGACGGCGAAGCCGCCGGTCATCATCCGGTTGTGGGCGATGAACTGCTTGAGCAGTTCGGAGATCGCCGGGCCCGACCAGGCGATCCAGCCTTCGCGTTCGAGGAAGCGGCGCTGCTGCTCGCGCGGGAGTAGCGCCTCGCGGTCGTGCAGCTGGCGCACGAAGTCGACGCGCGCCTTGGCGGTCTTGAGCGGATCGAGCATCTGGAAGCCCGTGCGCGCCATCCAGCTGGGGATGGCCAGCCGGCTGAAGACGTGGTCCGCCATGAAGTTGGCGGCGGGCGCGGCGAAGTTTGCCGGGATGCCCATCGGCAGCGCGGCCAGGGTGTCCACCGGAGAACCGAAGGTGACGATGCTGGCCAGGCTCTTCGACCGCCGGTAGGCGGCGACCTGGTAACACCACATGCCGCCCTGCGAATAGCCGACCAGGTGGATGTCGCTGCCGGTGACGTCCTTGACGGTGTCGATGGCCTGACTCAGCGCGACGATGTGGTCGGCGAGGGTGCGGCGCATGCCGCCTTCCACCTTGTCGGGCTCCCCGAAGTCGATCACCCAGGGATCCAGGCCGTTGGCGTGCAGGATGCCCACCGCGCCCTCCTCGCGCGTGACGTCCCACATGTTCGCCGACATCATCATCGGGTGCACCATCAGCACCGGCGGACCCACCCGCTTCTCGCGCCGGCTGTCGGGCGGGAAGTAACGCCGGAGCTTGTACATCGGTACGCTCTCGACGATTTGCGACGGCGATGGGACGCTACCTGTTTCCAAGCCCCCCAGCCGGACAACCTCCAGCCCGTTCTGCGCCGTCGCAATCAGGCGCTCGACCGGTCGCGTGACAATCGACAAGTTGAGATCCACGGCCGCTCCCTTGTGTCTTGACAGCTCCGACATCATGGCACATCGGCGGGCTCGGCGGTCCTGGCCAGGTAATTTGCTCCGGGCGGTCAACCGTTGCAGTCGTGCAGGTCGATCTTGGCCCCGGGGCCCGCACCCTCCAGCGCCGCCGCGTCGGCCGCGTCGAGGGTCGGCGCGACCCGCGCCGCCAACGCGTTCCCGTCCCCGGCTTCGGCGATCGACAGACACCCCAGCCCCGACGTGAGGGCCTGGCAGTCGTTGGTCTTGCCCATGACGTCGCACCACAACACGGCGGCGTCCTCGGCCTGCTGCCGGGTGCGGTAGTTGAGGCGGATGGACTCTTCTCCGGTCGACGGCGACGCCGCGATCGCACCCCAGCAGCCCGGCCTGCAGTAGAAGTCGACGTCGGCCCGGGCCACCGGGGTCGCCATTTGCCATCCGGCGACGACGAGAGCACTCACCACCGCCGCCGGCCCGGCCGTCCTGCTTGGCATAACTCAGCGTCGCGGCCCTTGCTTTCAGCGAGGTGAGAACCGGCCATGAGGCCCTTTAGAAATGGGGGTTCAGATCGCGATCGGCGCAGCGGTTGGTGCGGATAACGTCGAGGCCGTGGGCGCGACGACTGAACCCAAGGGCAAGGGCGGTGTTCGGGTCGAGAAGAACGGACCCGTCACCACCGTGATCATGAATCGTCCGGAGGCCCGCAACGCGGTCAACGGATCTGCTGCCGCCGCGCTCCTTGCCGCGTTCGAAGAGTTCGACAATGACGAGTCCGCGTCGGTGGCCGTGCTGTGGGGAGATCAGGGGAATTTCTGCTCTGGCGCGGATTTGAAGGGAGCCGAGACGGGTGACTTCAACCCGGTGAGTCCAACCGGTCCAGGTCCGATGGGTCCTAGCCGGATGACCCTGTCCAAACCGGTGATTGCCGCTGTCAGTGGCTATGCCGTTGCTGGCGGCCTCGAGCTGGCGGTGTGGTGCGATTTGCGAGTAGTCGAGGCGGATGCCGTCTTCGGAGTGTTCTGCCGACGCTGGGGATTGCCTCTCATCGACGGCGGCACCGTCCGACTGCCCCGACTGATCGGACACGGTCGGGCAATGGATCTGATCCTCACCGGACGTTCGGTCGACGCGACCGAGGCGCTGGCTATCGGGTTGGCGAATCGTGTCGTACCCACTGGCACAGCCCGTGAGGCAGCAGAGGAGCTGGCAGCCGAACTCTCGGCGCTGCCGCAAACATGCCTGCGCTCGGACCGCCTGTCGACGCTCTACCAATGGGGACGAAGCGAGGCCGAGGCCATGGACTTCGAGTTCGACAGTTTGGCGCGTTCGGCATCCGAATTGCAGTCAGGCGCAATGCGGTTCGTGGACGGGGCGGGCCGACACGGCTCCAGCACGTGATGGTCCGACAGGGTTGACGGCATGGGCATTTCGGATTCGACGGATGCGTCGGACCGCCCTCGGAGTACGGATCGGCGGGCCCGCTGATCGCGATCCGCCTAGTGGCACCGCGCGAATCGGTTCTCGCAATACATTCCGACGGCGTTCGAGCCCGCCGTGGGACCGCCTTCGTCGGCGGGATCCGGAGACAGCGCCGGGGTCGACGTGATGAGTTGATTGAGCACGCCCGGCCCCGACGGGTCTGACGAATCCGCATGCGCCACGCCGGTGCCGCCGGTCAGAGCCAGGAGGATCACCGCCCCCGCCAGCAGTCCGAGAGCGCGCGGGTGAGAATTCATCGCCACCCTTTCCGTGGTCGCCGGAACACTGGTTACCGTAAGAGTTGCGCACCGATGTTCCATAACGGTCACGAACGCGAAACGACTTCGGCCGGTCGGCCGGCAAATTTCGGGCCCGGGTTCCGGCCGCGCATACGGTATCGGTCGTGTGGCCGGTAGCCGTCAACGTCCGTCGCGCTGCGATTCTCGCGCTGTGCGTCGTCATGTCGGTGAACTCGGCGCCACCGGCGGCCGCCGATCCCGACGCCGAAAACGCCGCGGCCACCGCGGGCGCACCGGACGAAGGGCGGGTGCCGTCGTCCGATCCGGTTACCTACACGACGCCCGAAGGCTGGACCCTGACCCTTGCAGCCAGGGACGAGTCACAAACCCCCATCGCGCCGTTGACCACCGCGGTCTCGTCCCGCGAATACCTCGCCCGCGGAACGTTTTTCGGTTCGTTGGACGGGCTCGAACAGCCTCGCGGGGTGCTCGAGGTGGGTTACGAGATCGGCTGCGGGATCGACATGAGCACCTCCAACGGTGTCACCATCGCGGGCAGCGCCGGCGTCAGCCCGGGCCTCGGCATCGCGGGCCTGGGAGCCGGCACGCCAGTGGCCGTCCCGCTGATCACCACACCGCTGAACGGCGTGGTCACCGTGGGGCTCAAGCCCGGCGTCGTCATCGTCGTACCGGTGGCCAAGAAAGACTTCAAGGGCGCCAATCCCCGGGTCATCGTTACCGGGTTCCACGTCAAGATCGACGGCTGCGTCGGGCAGTCGTTCATCCGGTCCTACGCGACCCTGACCCAGGTGACCGACGAATCCGACGTCGTGCTGTCCTACGTCGGCGTCACCAAATCCGTCTGAGCTCTCCGGATCAAAACGGCGGGGGTTCGTCGTCGGGGGGTGCGGGACCCGCGGACGTCGATTGGGTGGCCAACCGCGCTTGGCGGTTGTGCCGGCGCTCGCTGGAGACGCGGTGGGCCCGGTTCTGGGCGCGGGTTCTCTTGCGACGCGGCATCATTGCGGTGCGTTCGCCGCGGCGCTCGGGTGCCGGGAGGACCGGGGCGTCGCCGGTGGGGGCGCACAGGCTGGGGAACAGCAGCGCGCTGCCCGGCATGGTCACATAAGTGTGTCCGTCGGGCAGCCGCCAGATCAGGGTGCCATCTTCCAATTGTTCGTCGCGCCAGCCCCAAAAGGTTTTCAGCAAATGATGTTGGCGGCAAAGGCATTTGAGGTTCGACGGGTGCGTCGCACCGCCCTCGGAGTAGGGAATCGTGTGGTCGATGTCGCAGTCGACGGCCGGGCGGTCACACCCCGGGGCCCGACACGTCAGGTCCCGGCACCGCACGAAATCGGCCAGCCCCCTCGACGGGGTGTAGCGCGGCTCCGCCTCGGCCGGGGCGCCCAGGGGCACGAGCTTGGCCGAGCCGGCCAGCTCGGCGATCACCTCGGCGGGCAGGAGTCCCTCAAACCCGGGCAGGACACCCGGGGCGGCTCCGTGGCCGGCGACGGTGGCCTGCTCGGCTAGGACGTGAATCACCACAGCGCTCGGGGTGCGCTCGGTGGCTGCACACTCGGGCGTTCCGCATTGGCACCGCAACCGCTCCGCCCCGGCGGCGAGTGCCCCCAGCGCGTCGGCGCGCCGCTGTCGGTGGGTACGCGGATCGGCGCCACACACGCTGCGGGCCAGCTCATCGAGCCGCCGGTCCAGCGCATGTCCGTCGGCGCCCAAGACGCTGCCGGTCAGCCAGCCCATGCCCGACTCGTTGGCTTGCACGTCCACGAACCGATCGTTGATCGCCTCCCTGGCCCGGCGCACCGCATCGGCATCCACCAGCGCCACCACCCGATCCACCGCCGCGCTCAACCCGCCCCGGGTCAGCGAGGGGCGCCGTGACAGCAACGCCGCAAGTCGGGCATCCACCCGCGCCAACACGTCGGCATCGGTGATCAGATCGGTGCGAAACACGATCGTCTGGAACGCGCGATAGTCGATATCACCGGCCTGGAACGCCTTGCCGACCTGCGGCAGCCGCTCGCGCATCGCCATCGCGTACCGCAGATAGCTGTGCGCCATCGCCACACTGCACCCCAGCGCCGCACCGACCTGCGCGGCGACCGCCTCCCACGCGTCGGCCGCCCAGTCCGCCTGCTCCCCCGAATCGCGGCAGCGCAGCACCAGCAGGTCCCCCACCGCTACCAAACGTTCGGCGGCGGCCCGTGCCTCCGCACGCCCCGCCTCACGCATCCGATCCAGCAACGCCGCCGATTCCGGCGTCGAACGGGATGCCAGCACGTACTCGAACATGTGTTCGATCATAGGACAGCCCTCCGACAACTAGATGGGCGGCGCGATGGGCCGTCAACCCGACACCGATCGAACTGTTTACGCCGACGGGAATCGGGTACGCAGCGGATGCGCTTCGGTCACGACGCGCCGTCGGGACCACCTCGGTTGAAACACGCAGCTGGGCGCATGCCAGATCTGGGCAGTCATCGCGAGCCTTCTTCGCGGTGGCCGCCTGAGCGTGTTTCGTTTCAGGAGTGAGGTGACGCATGAGCAAAACGGCGGCATGCTTTCTCCGCGCGCGGCTACCCGATCAGCTTGCCGCGCAATATGTCCCGGATACCCGCGTGGATCCGCGCGCGCAGCCAGTCGGCTAATTCATGAACCAACGAGCGAGGAAGGGAACCCAATGTTGTTGTCAGGCAACGGCGGTCGACGCACAGGCGAGGCCGAACACCTCGCCGAGCGGGCGTTGTACAACGTCGCGCACGGTCGCTTCGAACGCTCGCTGTCCGGGTTGACGGCGATCGCGGCCGTCGTCACGACGGCGGAAATCTATTTCGAGCACTACAAGGCCAGCTTCGGCAACAAGTGGATGTGGAGCCCGATCGTGGTGACACCGCCCGTGGTCGTCGCCGGAATCGGCGGGGTGTTCTCGCGGCGCTGGGCCAAACTCTGGCTGCCGATCACCGCGGGCGTCTATACCGCCAACGGCCTGATGGGCGAATATCTGCACGCGCGGGGGGTCGCCCGCAAGCCGGGCGGGTGGAAGAACGCGTCGTACAACGTGCCCATGGGCCCGCCGATCGCGGCCCCCGGACTGATGTGCATGGTCGGGGCGATGGGGCTGCTGGCCTCGATCCTGCGGCGCGAGCGGTTCCGGGGCTGAGCGCGATGGCCGACACCTCACGCCCGGATCACCTGCCCAACCTGCGTGCGGACCGCAAGCCCCCGCACCCGTCGTGGCTACCCAAGCAGCGCCGGGGTGTCACACCCCAAATGATCGGCCGCTACCCGGATTTCGACGTGCTGGAAACGACCGACACCTGGGACGAGGCCACCAAGAAGGTGGTGCTGGCGCGGCTGGAGCCGCCCGGGCCGCTGCGGTTTTTCACCGCCGAGGAGGAGCCGTGCCTGCGCGCGTTCTGCGACACGGTGCTGGCGCAGGACCGCGAGCCGCGCGTGCCGGTGGCCGAATCCGTCGACTCCAAGCTCGCCGACGGGCGCCTCGACGGCTACCAGTACGCCGACATGCCCGACGACCGCGACGCCTGGCGACTGGTGCTGCGGGGGCTCGACGAGACCGCGTCCAGCCGCTACGGCAAGGCGTCGTTCGCCGAAGCCGAGCCCGACACCCGCGAAGAGATCGTCGACCAATTCTCCCAGGGCGCCCTGGACGGCGGGGTCTGGGAGCGCATGAACGTCAAACGCGCCTGGTCGGTGTGCATGCGAATGGTGTTGTCCAGCTTCTACTCCCATCCGTGGGCGTGGAACGAGATCGGGTTCGGCGGACCGGCCTACCCGCGAGGGTTCATGCGCCTCGGCGGCGCCACCGGCCCGGCCGCCGCCCGCGAGCCCTTCGAGACCCCGGGCGCCACCGACGAGGACCCGGTCCGCGTGGTTCAGCGGGGTGAGCTGTGATGGGCGACCGGCTCCGTGGGCTGCTGAGGGGGGCGATCGGGCCGAAGGACAACGAATCACGGTTCCTACTCGACGTGCACGCGCGCGACCTGCCCGGCGAAAAGACGATGCGGCGCTACCGCGACGACGACGAGGTCGACCTGGTGGTCGTAGGGGCGGGCGCCGGCGGATCGGTGCTGGCGCAACGGCTGGCGCGCGCCGGCTGGCGGGTGGTGATCATCGAGGCGGGCCCATTCTGGCACCCGGACGAGGACTGGGTGTCCGACGAGGCGGGCTCCCATTCCCTGTACTGGACGCAGAAGCGCATCATCGGCGGCGACGACCCGATCGAGTTGGGCAAGAACAACTCCGGGCGCGGGGTGGGGGGCTCGATGGTCCACTACGCCGGCTACACCCCGCGGTTCCATCCCAGCGACTTTCACACCCACACCCTCGACGGGGTCGGGGCGGACTGGCCGATCGGCTACGAGGACATCCGCCGCCACTACGAGCGCATCGAACTCGAGTTGCCGGTGGCCGGACAGAACTGGCCGTGGGGTTACCCGCACCGTTACTCCTTCTCGCCACACCCCATTTCGGGTGCCGCCGCCAAGCTGTGGCGGGGCGCGATGCAGCTGGGCATCGAGATGCGGGTCGGGCCCGTCGGCATCGTCAACGGCACCTTCGGCAACCGCCCCCACTGCATCTACCGCGGCTACTGCCTGCAGGGCTGCAAGGTCAACGCCAAGGCCAGCCCGTACGTCACGCACCTGCCCGACGCGCTGGCCCACGCGGTGGAGATCCGCGCCAACTGCATGGCCGCGCGCGTCGAGCTCGACGAGACCGGCGCCGCCCGCGGGGTCGTCTACTACGACGAGGCCGGCGGCACCGAACGGCTGCAGCGGGCCAAGGCCGTCGCGATCGCCGGGTATTCCATTGAAACGCCACGCCTGCTGCTGAACTCGGCGAGCGAACGCTTCCCGAATGGATTGGGCAACAACGACGACCAGGTCGGCCGCTATGTGATGGTGCAGGGCGCCACGCAGTCGGCGGGCCGGTGGCCCGAAGAAATCCGGATGTACAAGGCCCCGCCCCCCGAGGTGTCCTCGGAGCAGTTCTACGAGACCGACGCGTCGCGCGGGTTCGCCCGCGGCTTCTCCATCCAGACCGTCTCGCCGCTGCCCATCGGATGGGCCGAACACGTGCTGGCCGACGGGCATTGGGGCCGCGCGTTGCGGGAGTACATGCGCGACTACAACCACTGGGCGACCATCGGCGTGCTCAACGAGTTGTTGCCGTTGCCGGAAAACCGGGTCACCCTCGCCGAAGAGACGGACCGCTACGGCCTCCCGGTGGCACGGTTCGATTACACGTTGTGCGACAACGACAAGGCCAATATGGCCTACTCCACCGAGGTGATCGGCGACATCCTGCAGGCCGCAGGCGCCCAGGACGTGCTCACCATCCAGCGCTTCGCCCACCTGATCGGCGGCGCCCGGATGGGCACCCGCCCGGACAACGCGGTGGTGGACTCCGATCACCGGGTGTGGGGCGTGCCGAACCTGTTCCTGGCGGACGGCTCGGTGTGTCCGACGCAGGGCTCGGCGAACCCGGCGCTGACGATCATGGCGCTGGCCTCACGGCTCGCCGAACGGATGGCGACCCGGAAGATCGGCACCGACGTCGTGGCGAGGCGACCGGCGGAGGCGGGGATCCGTGGCTGACCACACGATCGACGTCGAGGCGACCTACTCCCCCCGGGTGTTGCGCGAATACGCGCTGCTGGCCGACGGCGAGCGGGGCGCCCTGATCGGGCCGCAGGGCGACGTGGCGTGGATGTGCGCGCCGCGATGGCACTCGGACGCGGTGTTCTCCAACCTCATCGGGGGCGGCGGGATGTACGCGATCACCCCGACCGACGTGCGGCACGTGTGGGGCGGCTATTACGAGCCGGGCAGCCTGATCTGGCGCAACCGCTGGATCACCCGCGATGGCATCGTGGAATGCCGCGAGGCCCTTGCCTTTCCGGGCGACCCCGAGCGGGTGGTGCTGCTGCGCCGCCTGATCGGCTGCCGCGGCACCGCGTGCGTGCGGGTGGTGCTGCAGCCGAGCGCCGCGTTCGGCCGCCACGGCCGCGGCGAGGCGAGCGTCGACGACGGGATCTGGAGCGGAAAGTCGGGACCGCTGCGATGGCGCTGGGCCGGCGGCTGCGACGTCCGCTCCGTGCGGGGGACGCGCGGCCGCGGGGAGCTCCTCACCTGCGAGATCACCGTCGACGAGGGCGGTCGGCACGACTTCGTGCTGGAGCTCTCCGAACGCGCGCTCCCCGACCGGCCGCCCGACCCCGACATCACCTGGGACGCAACCGAAGCCGCGTGGCACCGCAGCATGCCCGAGCTGAACTGCACCATCGCCCCGCGCGATGGGCGGCACTCCTACGCCGTGCTGCGGGGGTTGACCAGCAGCGGCGGTGGGATGGTCGCCGCCGCGACGATGAGCCTGCCCGAACGCGCGCACACCAACCGCAACTACGACTACCGCTACGCGTGGATCCGCGACCAGGTCTACGCCGGTATCGCCGCGGCGACGGTCGGCGCGAACGAATTGCTGGACCGCGCGGTCGAATTCGTCGGCGCCCGCCTACTCGAACACGGGCCCGACCTCAGGCCGGCCTACACCGTGACCGGCGACAGCGTGCCCGGCGAGGAAGACCTCGACCTGCCCGGCTATCCCGGGGGCACCGACAAGGTGGGCAATTGGGTCAACCAGCAATTCCAGCTCGACGTTTTCGGGGAGGCGCTGCAGCTGCTGGCCCGGGCGGGCAATGCCGGCCGGCTCGACGCCGAGGGGTGGCGCGCCGCGCAGACCGCCATCGGGGCGATCGAAAAGCGCTGGCGCGAACCGGATGCGGGCATTTGGGAGATTGACGACGAGCACTGGACGCAGTCCCGCCTGGCATGCGTGGCCGGGCTGCGCGCCATCGCCAAGGTGGCCGGCGGCGGCCCCGAGGTGGCCGCCTGCACGTCGCTGGCCGACGCGATCCTGGCCGACACCGCCGCCGGCAGCCTGCACCCGCAGGGCGGCTACTGGCAGCGCAGTCCGCGATTGCGCGGCACCGACGCGTCGCTGCTGTTGGCGCCCGTGCGCGGGGCCGTGCCCGCCGACGACCCGCGCACCAGGGCCACGCTGGACGCCGTCCGCGAGCAGCTCAGCGACGACGGGTTCGTCTACCGCTTCCGGCACGACGAGCGGGACCTCGGCGACGCCGAGGGCGCGTTCCTGCTCTGCGGGTTCATGATGGCGCTCGCCGAACACCAACTGGGACATGACCATTGCGCGATGCGCTGGTTCGAGCGCAACCGCGCCGCCTGCGGACCCCCGGGATTGTTCTGCGAGGAATACGACGTCCGGCAGCGCCAGCTGCGCGGCAACCTTCCCCAGGCCTTCGCGCACGCGCTCCTGCTGGAGTGCACGTCCACCCTGGCCGACGACGCCGTCCATCACGGCTGAAAGGAGATTTCGGCGATGACACCGACCCCGAAGACAATCGTGATCACCGGAGCCAGCGCCGGCATCGGGCGGGCCGCCGCCCAATTGTTCGGGCGGCGCGGGGCGAACGTGGCCCTGCTCGCCCGCGGCACCGCCGGGCTGGACGGCGCCGCGCGCGACGTCGAAGCCGGTGGCGGCAAGGCGCTGGCCATCCCGACCGACGTCGCCGACCACGACGCGGTCGTCGCCGCCGCCGACGAGACCGAGGCCGCATTCGGGCCCATCGACGTCTGGGTCAATGTCGCCTTCACCTCCGTGTTCGCGCCGTTCAGCGAGATCACCGCGGAGGAGTTCAGACGCGTGACCGAGGTGTCGTACCTCGGCTACGTGCACGGCACCATGGCGGCGCTGAACAAGATGCGGCCGCGGGACCGCGGCACCATCGTCCAGGTCGGCTCCGCGCTCAGCCAGCGGTCCATCCCGCTGCAGTCCGCCTATTGCGGCGCCAAGCATGCCATCAACGGGTTCACCGAATCGGTGCGCTGCGAGCTGCTGCACGAGCACTCGAAGGTGCGGGTGACCGTCGTGCAGATGCCCGCGGTCAACACCCCCCAGTTCTCCTGGGTGCTGTCCCGGCTGCCGCGCCATCCCCAGCCGGTGCCCCCGATCTATCAGCCCGAGGTCGCCGCCCGCGGTGTCCTCTACGCCGCGGATCACCCTGGGCGCAAACAATATTGGGTCGGGGATTCCACGATGGTGACACTGCTCGCGCAGAAATTCGTCGCACCGCTGCTGGACCGCTACCTGGGCCGCACCGGGTACGACTCGCAGCAGACCGACGAGCGCGTCGGCGCGGGGCGGCCGCACAACCTGTGGCACCCGCTCGACCAGGAGCCGGGCAGCGACCACGGCGCCCACGGCGGGTTCGACGACAAGTCCCACACGTTGAGCCCGCAACTGTGGGCGTCGCAGCATCCCGTCGCCAGCGGCACCGGCGCGCTTGGGGCGGCGGGGCTCGGCGCGTGGCTCGCGGCCCGCCGGTGGACCCGATGACGCTCGACGCGCCCGTCGACGACGTCACCGCGCAGGTCTACGAAATCCCCACCGACGCACCGGAAGCCGACGGTACCCTGCCCTGGTCGTCGACCACGCTCGTGCTGGCCGCGGTCACGGCCGGCGGGCGGCGCGGGGTCGGCTACACGTACGCCGACGGCGCCTGCGCGGCGTTGATCACCGGGGCGCTCGCGGGCACGCTCACCGGACACAGCGCGCTGGACATCACCGGCGGCTGGCAGGCGATGGTCAGGGCGATGCGCAACAACGGACGGCCCGGGTTGGTGTCGTGCGCCATCTCGGCGATCGACACCGCCCTGTGGGACCTCAAGGGCAAGCTGCTCGAGCTACCGGTCTGCCGGCTGCTCGGCATGGCGCACGACGCGGTGCCGATCTACGGCAGCGGCGGCTTCACCACCTACGACGAGCGGCAGACCCGCGCCCAGCTGGAACGCTGGGTGGACGAGTGGAAGATTCCGCGGGTCAAGATCAAGATCGGCGAGTCCTGTGGCTCCGACGAGCGCCGCGACCTGGATAGGATCGCCCTGTCGCGCAGCGTGATCGGGCCCGAGGTGGAACTCTATGTCGACGCCAACGGCGCCTACCGCCGCAAGCAGGCGATCCGGGTCGCCCACGCGATGGCCGACCAGGACGTCACCTGGTTCGAAGAACCCGTCTCCTCCGACGACCTCGCCGGGCTGCACGAGGTGCGCGACCAGGTGACCCCGGACGTCACCGCCGGCGAGTACGGCTACGACCTGGTCTACTTCCACCGCATGCTGGCCGCCGGGGCGGTCGACTGCCTGCAGATCGACGTCACCCGATGCGGCGGCATCACCGATTGGCTGCGGGCCGCGGCCGTCGCCGCCGCCCACAACGTCGACGTGTCCGGGCACTGCGCCCCCAACCTGCACGCCCACGTGGCGGCCGCCGTCCCGAACCTGCGGCACCTGGAGTATTTCCACGATCACCACCGCATCGAGCACATGTTCTTCGACGGCGCCCTGCCCCCCGACGGCGGCGCCTTGCGGCCGGACCAACACCGGCCCGGGCTGGGGCTGGACTTCAAGCACGCCGACGCCGAGCCGTACCGAAAAGCCTGATCGGTGCATGGACCCGCGCAAAAGTGGGCATTGATACGCCAGGGACATAGTTACGGATCTGAAGGGCAACGCGCGATGACCGTGAACTTCGAGGACGAGGCCGTTCAGCGGCGCGACGGGGAACCCACCCGGGAGGCGGCCGCGTCGGAGGCGCTGATGTCCGACGTGGTGGAAGAGGACGACCTGAGCGCCGTTGATTTGGTGCTGGGGCTGGGCCAACCGCAGCGCGTCGGTCGCTTCCGGTTCTTCCTGGACGGCCAGCGCTGGGAGTGGTCGGACGCGGTCGCGCGGATGCACGGGTACCGGCCCGGGCAGGTCGAACCCACCACGGACCTGCTGCTCAAGCACAAGCATCCCGAGGACCGCGAGCGCGTCGCGGCCGTCCTGGACCGCGTGATGCGGGGCAAGCCGTTCAGCAGTCGGCACCGCATCATCGACACCGGGGGCCGCACCC
>NZ_LZIX01000128.1:0-15018 GCF_001666955.1 Mycobacterium sp. E735
ATGGGCGCGATCCACGGCGACAACGACACCGGCCATCGGATCGGCGGTGGCCGTGGTGAACTGGCGATACGCCGCGGACGTGGGTAGCGACCACAGGGTGGCCGTCACCAACTGGGCGCCGCCCAGGATCATCGCCGCCACCAGCCCGGTCGCCTCGTCGAATTGGTAGTCCCCACCCGAGCCGCAGGCGAGCAGGGCCACCCGCGGCGGCATCGGCAGCGCTAAGGACATCAGGTCCGAGGCGGTCAGCGGGCGGTGATCGCCGATAGCCTCGGCGTCGCCGGGTATCTCGGCGGTGTCGGCGAGGTGCAGCGCGGCCCGATCGGCCTGGCCGTCGGCCGAACTGGCGTGGCCCACATACAGCAGCCTGCTCGGCGCAAGGGTCAACAGCTTGGCCAGCCACGTGCGGTCGGCATCCTGGCGACGGAACAATTCGACCGCGGCGTCCACGGACGGCAGCACCGGCCGGTGCTCCAGCACGTCGGTGAAGTATTGTGCCAATGGCGTTGCAGGCGAGGGCCTGCCGAGCACCGAGCCCAGCGCCGAGTCGGGGCGCTGTCCCGGCACCCGGGGATCGAGCACCAGGAGCGGCGGACCGTCCTTCCTCGCGCCCCAGGAGACCGTCACCCGCGGCGAGTGCACGATATTCGGCGGGACCGCCAGCAACACGTCGACCAGTTCCATCAGCCGGTGACCGTCGGTGTGCTTTTCGATATCGGCGAGCTGCCACGGGATTCGGGCCGCCGTCCGGCCGCTTGCGGTGATGGCATCCTGGCGCGCGCGCACCAATTCTTCCTTGCTGGGCCCCGATTTCGGCAACGCCAGCAGTCCCCAGGGAACCCGAGCCAGCCGCGCGCTGGGCGAGACGAACAGCACCGCCCGCGGCTGGGTCACGCACTCGGTCAACAGCTGCCAGCCGGGGGAGCCGATCAACAGCACCCCGAGGATGTAGGCGAGCGTCAGCTCTCTGTCCGGCGCCGCGAAGGGCCCGGTGGTCAGCGCGCGCTCGATGGCGTCGCGCCGTCCCTCGGTGCCGTACGGCTCGGGCAGGGCGCTCACCAGTTCGTCGAGCGCGGCCAGCAGCAGCGGCTCTTCGATGACCCAGTTGACGGTCCGCGACGGCTCCCCGACGACCCGCAAGCTGGCGTAGGTGGCGATCCCGACGTCGGCATACCTCAGGATCAGCGTGGTTCGATCGGTCTCGCTCATGGCCACGTCGACCAGGCCGCCTCGGCCGCGGTGACCGCGCGGCCGTAGCGCTGGAGAGCCAGCTCACGATACTGGCTCAGGATCGGCTCCGCTTCGGGCTGCATGCGCAGCGGCGGCAACGGCCCGAGCCGGGTCAGCGATGCGCCACCGGTAGCCGGCGAGCCGGCCGCCGCCAGCGCGGGCGCGGGCTCCAGATCGGGATCGACCGGGACCGCTGGGGTGGCCGTCGATGCCCATTCGCCGGTGCGCGGCCGCTGGTCACCGGTATCGAAAGTCCCGCGCGCGCTGTGGTATTCGACCAGTTGGCTGATCAGCTCGGTGTTCTCCCATTCCCAGGCGACGGCGAAGGCGCCGGCCAGGACGGGGCCGGAAACGGTGGTGGCCCAGCGGGATCTCGCGTCGGCGTCGGCGATCGAATACCGCACCGAGTCAACGGCCAGCGCTGCGGGAACCTTGAGCTCGGCGGCCTGCTGGAGTTTGGTCATGCCGCGCCGGTATTTTTCGGTGCCGACCTCGCCGTGGAGGATTCCGAGCCCCTCCGCCTGGCGCGCCTCCGTCTCCTGCAGCGTCTCGTCGGGATCGCCCGAGCTGTCGAAGCCGAGGTCGGCCAACGCGTCCGCGCGCCACACGGTTCCGAGATGATTGTCGAGCAGCGCGTACTGTAGCCAGCTGCTGCGCGGCGACGAGTCGAGCAGTTCACGGGCCTGGGCGATCAGCTCGACCGCGTCGGCGAAGCGGCTCCAGAAGATCGCTATCCAGCTACGTTGCAACAGGATACGGTGCAGATACAGCGGCTTTCCCAATTCCCGCCAGTGCCGCTCGGCGTGTCCCCAGCATTCGTCGGCGGCTTCCAGCTTGCCGGCCCCCAGTCGGGTGAGTCCCATGAAAAGCCAGCAGCGGGCGGCGTCGTGGGCCCGGTCGTGACGGGCGATGACGGGGTAGGCCTCGGAAACCAGTTGCTCGGTGCCGGCGTGGTTGTTGGCCGCCCAGCACGCCGCCGCCCGCTCCAATTGCGCTCGCGCCGTGGCAAGCTCCCAGCCGTTGGCCTGGGCCCGGGCTTCCGCGCGGCGCAGCCAGGGATCCGCTTCCGATAGCCGGCCGGTTTCGACGCAGAACCTTCCGTAGCCGGTACCGGCGACGACCCGAACGTGGTCAGCGTCCGCGCCCGTACCGTTGTAGTCTTCCATGGCGCCAACGACGTTCTGCCACAGCGGAACCGACCGGACATGTAGGTCGTCGTCGCAGAGCGCCGTCGCGCACAGGACCCGGGCATGGATGCGCAGGCGCGCGTGTTCGTCGGCCAGGTCGGGAAGGTCCGCGTCCGAGCCGTCGTCGTCCAGCGTGGCCAACGCCGCGGCCGCGCCTTCGTGGTCGCCGATCGCCGCGGCCAGGCCGGCCTGCAGAAACTGAGCCCGCCGTGAGTACCGACGGATCATGTGCGTGATGCCGGCGTCGGCGGGCATGCTCGCATAGATCGATACGCAGTCTTGAATGCGCCGGATGGATTCGCGCACGCCGTCATTCGCGCCACGGTCGAGATAGATCTCGCCGAGCTGGGCAAGGACTTCCAGCATCAGATCGTCCCGGTCTTCCCGCTCGATGCGCGGTATCAAGGACAGCAACAGATCACGGGCCCCGGCTTCGTCGGCCGCGTACGCCAGGCGGCGCGCGTTGTCCAATTCGTCGGGGATCGACACGGCTGCATCATAAGTCCGCGGATGTGGTCCGGGCAGGGAAAGCGGCGAGCGGCGGACGCGTGAGTGAGCACGTCCGCCGCCCGGTCGCGACCGATCAGCCGCAGGTCACCTTGATGTTGAAGTCCTTGGTGATCATTCCGGCCATCGGATTCTTCAGGTCGGCGCCCTGCGCCTGGCCCGTGATGGTGTAGGTCTTACCGTCCACCGCCACGTCTGCCGAGCCGACCTTCGCACCCATGTTGTTGCTGACCGACAGCGCGTTGCCGTCGACAACCATTGCCAGCGACTCGACCTTCGGGGTGGACTCGTCGGTCATCACGACGGCGAGCGCCTGCCGTCCGCCGCTGGAACCACTGCCGATGTTGATCTTGCCGCCGGTCTTCACGCAGGTCACCGAAGCCGGGTCCAGGCCCGCCAGGTCGGTGCCGCCCACCTTGACCTGCGCCCCGCCGCCGTGGGCGACGCTGGGTGCCGTGCTCGATGCCGGGCTGGCCGTGTGGCCGCCGCTGGAACACCCCACGAGCACCGATGCGGCGCCCAGTGTCCCAATCGCAGCCGCGAGAAGTCGTTTCACTTTGCGATTTCCTTCCTCCATGCGCCGCCCCGATGGCGTCGTCATGGCGCAAGTACAGACCCCCGGATTCGCTACCGATCCCAAATTTCGCGGCGTCGAGCCGGTAGGCTGCGTCGGGGTCGGCGCTGACAAAAGGGAGGCACGCGATGCTGAGCGTGAAGTGGCTGGAAAAGCCTGAGGCCCATGACTTTCCGGCGGCCGCGGACTACCTCACCATGCTCGCGGACCCCGCGACCGTGAAAAAGGTGATCAAAAAGTTGAAGGCCGGCACGGTCACGCACCGGAAGGCCAAGGACATCCTGCGTGCGGCACGCCTGGGCCTACTGCCCGTCGACAATCCGCACGTCGCGGCCGACCTCACCAAAATCGAGAAGGGGCAACCGCTGTCGCCCATCCTGCTGGTGCGCGGCGACTTCCCGACCGGTGCCCCGTTGCAGATCGCCGACGGCTACCACCGCGTGTGCGCCAGCTACCACACCGACGAGAACACCGACATTCCGGTCGTCATCGCGGCCGTGAGCCGCTGACCGAGGATGTGACGATGATCGACATCGAGACCGTCGAATCCGTGCGGGTGCTGACCATGTCCTCGGGTCCCGTCAACGCCCAGGACGTCGAGCTGCTCGAGGCGCTGACCTCGGCGGTCCGCGACCTGGGCCGTTCGGACCCCGGCGCGCTGGTTGTCACCGGGGCGGGCCGGGCGTTCAGTGCCGGGGTCGACCTCAACCGCGTGGTCGACGGGGGCGCCGCCTACACCGATCGGCTGGTCCCGGCGCTGTCCGCGGCGTTCGAGGCGGTGTTCGCCTATCCGGGACCGACCGTCGCGGCGATCAACGGCGCCGCCATCGCGGGCGGGTGCGTGCTCGCGTGTGCCTGCGACCGCCGCCTCATCGGGCCCGAGGCGCCCATCGGAGCGGCCGAGGTGCGCGTCGGCGTGCCGTTCCCGGTCGCGGCGCTGGAGGTGATGCGCTACGCGTGCGGGGACCACACCGAGGAAGTGCTGCTGGTTGGACGCAACTATCGGGGGCCGGAGGCCGTCGCTCGTGGACTCGCCCATCGCGTCGTCGCCGACAATCTCCTCGAGGAGGCTGTGGCCGAGGCCTCGGATCTAGGCGGCATCCCCGCCGCCGCCTACCGCCGGACCAAGACCCAGCTGCGGGCCCCGGCGATGGCGCGGATCCGCGAGGGTGGCGCTGTCGACGACGAGGTCCGCCAGATGTGGGGCGCGGACGAGACCCGGCAACGCATCGCCGCCTACGTGGAGCGCCTGCGGCGGCGCGACTGATCAGGTCCGGCTATTCCTCATCGAGGGCGACCCCGCCCCTGGTGCGCCGGCGCCGCATCCGGTGCGACCCCTTCCCCGTCGGGCGACGGTTGCGCAACCTGGCCGGGCCTTCCTCGGTCTCCTCGGCGGGCTCTTCGGTCGCAGCCTGGGGTTCCGCCGTGGCGTCGGGCTCGGCGGCCGTGGAGCTCTCGGCCGTGACGGTCTCGGCCTCCTCCGGCTCGCCGGCCTCGGCTTCTTCGGTCTCGGCTTCTTCGGTCTCGGCCGCGGTGTCTTCGTCGGCGGCTTCGGTGTCTTCGTCGGTTTCGGCCTCGTCGGACTTCTTGCCGCGCAGCCGGCGCTTCTTGGGTTCC
Source organism: Mycobacterium sp. E735 (assembly GCF_001666955.1). Lineage (NCBI taxonomy): Bacteria > Bacillati > Actinomycetota > Actinomycetes > Mycobacteriales > Mycobacteriaceae > Mycobacterium > Mycobacterium sp. E735. Next base: position 5,116 of record NZ_LZIX01000128.1, read on the forward strand.
TTCACCTTGATCGGTTTCGGCGGTGGGGGCGGCAACTCGGCGACGAACGAAAGGTAGAACGCGAAGAAACCGAGCAGCGCGATCGCCGCGGCCGCCCCATAAATGGCGAACAGATACTGTCCCGCGGTGTCCAGGCTCAGCCAGATCTCGCTGATCGCCGTTCCGATGATCAGCACACCCGCCAGCACATGGCAGACGATCGAGGCGACCCGCAGCGTCAGGGCGAGCCGAGGCGTCCCCAGCTCCGGCTTGCGCACCCGCAGCAGGTTGAAAACGACAGGCAGCGCGGCCAAGGCGATCAGCGCACCCGTCGTGATACGCAGCGCCGTTCCCAACGAATGCGTGGTGTCACCCATCAGCTCCGGCCAACGGGGCAACACGAAAAAGAAGTACAGGGCGCCGGCGACGAGGGAGAACAGCAGGTGCCACGGCACGGCAATCTTGCGCCCCATACCCCTCCTCGTGCTGTTGAGTTCACGCCAGCCTAAAGGCGGCCAACCCGAATCCATACCAATTCGTGCTTTGTCCGCATGGCGGACCAATTGCGGAGGATGCGGGATTTGAACCCGCGAGGGCTGTTAACCCAACCCGCGTTCCAGGCGAGCGCCATAGGCCACTAGGCGAATCCTCCGTGGCCATGGTAACCGAGGCCGCCATAGCGGCCACCACGCGCTCCGCGCCAGGTATTACACTCGCGGTGGACCCCGCGCGGCGTCTATCCTGTGAACTCCCCCAGGGCCGGAAGGCAGCAAGGGTCAATGGGCTCTGTCGGGTGCGCGGGGTCCCCTATGTCCATTGAGTGGCAGACCCGCTTCGCCCGGCTCCGCCGCGCTTGCGATCGCCGCCAGGTTTGATGAGTGGCGACCCGCTGCGCCCGGCTTAGCCGCGCGTGCGATCGCCGCCAGGAACAGCGAAAGGGTCCGCCGTGTCGCTGGATTCCCTCAGCCCGGAAGAGCTCGCCGCCGCGCACGCGCGCAACCAGCAGGATTACGCGGCTCTGCAGGCCAAGAAGTTGGCCCTCGACCTGACCCGCGGCAAACCGGCGCCGGAGCAACTCGACCTGTCCAACCAGCTGCTGAGCCTGCCCGGCGACGACTACCGCGACAGCGAGGGCACCGACACCCGCAACTACGGCGGTCTGCACGGCCTGCCCGAGCTGCGCGCCATCTTCGGCGAGCTGCTCGGTATCCCGGTGCCCAACCTGATCGCCGGCAACAACTCCAGCCTGGAGCTGATGCACGACCTGGTCGCCTTCTCGATGCTGTACGGCGGCGTCGACTCGCAGCGCCCCTGGAAGGACGAGGCGAGCGTCAAGTTCTTGTGCCCCGTTCCCGGCTACGACCGGCACTTCGCCATCACCGAGACGATGGGCATCGAGATGATCCCCGTCCCGATGCTGGCCGACGGGCCCGACGTCGACCTCATCGAGGAGCTGGTGGTCGCCGATCCGGCGATCAAGGGCATGTGGTCGGTGCCGGTGTTCGGCAACCCCACCGGCATCACCTACTCGTGGGAAACCGTGCGCCGGCTGGTGCAGATGCGCACGGCCGCGCCGGACTTCCGGCTGTTCTGGGACAACGCCTACGCGGTGCACACCCTGACGCACGACTTCATCCGGCAGGTCGACGTGCTCGGGCTGGCGGCCAAGGCCGGCAACCCGAACCGGCCCTACGTCTTCGCGTCCACCTCCAAGATCACCTTCGCCGGCGCCGGCGTCAGCTTCCTGGGCGGCTCGCTGGGCAACATCGCGTGGTACCTGCAATACGCGGGCAAGAAGTCGATCGGCCCGGACAAGGTCAACCAGCTGAGGCACCTGCGCTTCTTCCGCGACGCCGACGGCGTGCGCCTGCACATGCTGCGGCACCAGCAGATACTTTCGCCCAAATTCGAGCTGGCGCTGGACATCCTGGACAAGCGGCTGGGCGATTCCAAGATCGCCACGTGGACCGAACCCCAGGGTGGCTACTTCATCAGCCTCGACGTGTGGCCCGGGACGGCGCGCCGGACCGTGGCGCTGGCGAAGGACGCGGGCATCGCGGTGACCGAGGCGGGGGCGTCGTTCCCCTACCGGAAAGACCCGGAGGACAAGAACATCCGGATCGCGCCGACATTCCCGTCGCTGCCCGACCTGCGCGACGCGGTCGACGGGCTGGCCACCTGCGCGCTGCTGGCGGCCTCGGAGTCGCTGCTCGTCTCCGCCGCATCGAGTGTGAGCTGAGGGCGACGACACGCCGAGCCGGATCGCCCAGGGCTCACACCGAATGCCGCTGATGCACACTCAAAGCCCGTCGCGCTCTAGTCACCGGGCCTACTGTCCGGCTTCTCAGCGGGCCCTGCCGTGCCCGCATCGTGGTCGGACCGCGCCGGTAGCCTGCTGACCGTGGCCCTCTACCGCAAGTACCGTCCGGCAACCTTCGCCGAAGTGGTGGGGCAGGAGCATGTCACCGAACCGCTGTCGATCGCCCTGGAGGCCGGCCGGATAAACCACGCCTACCTGTTTTCCGGCCCCCGGGGCTGCGGGAAGACGTCCTCGGCGCGCATCCTGGCCCGGTCGCTGAACTGCGCGCAGGGTCCCACCGCCAACCCGTGCGGGGTCTGCGAATCGTGCACGGCGCTGGCCCCGAACGCCCCCGGCAGCATCGACGTGGTCGAGCTGGACGCCGCCAGCCACGGCGGGGTGGACGACACGCGCGAACTACGGGACCGCGCGTTCTACGCGCCGGCGCAGTCGCGCTATCGGGTGTTCATCATCGACGAGGCGCACATGGTGACCACCGCGGGTTTCAACGCCCTGCTCAAGATCGTCGAAGAACCGCCCGAGCACCTCATCTTCATCTTCGCCACCACCGAACCGGAGAAGGTGTTGCCGACGATCCGGTCGCGCACCCACCACTATCCGTTCCGGCTGCTACCCCCGAAGACCATGCGGGCGTTGATCGGCCGGATCTGCGAACAGGAGGGCGTCGTCGTCGACGACGCGGTGTACCCGCTGGTGATCCGTGCCGGCGGTGGCTCACCGCGCGACACGCTCTCGGTGCTCGATCAGCTGCTGGCGGGCTCTGAGACTGGTCCCGGGGGGCCCCACGTCACCTACCAACGCGCGCTCGGACTGCTGGGGGCCACCGACGTCGCGCTGATCGACGACGCGGTGGACGCCCTGGCCGCGTCGGACGCCGCGGCCCTGTTCGGCGCGGTGGAATCGGTGATCGACGCGGGCCACGACCCGCGGCGCTTCGCGACCGACCTGCTGGAGCGGTTCCGCGACCTCCTCGTGCTCCAAGCCGTTCCGGACGCCGTCAGCCGCGGCGTGGTGGACGCCCCCGAGGACGTGCTCGACCGGATGCGCGACCAGGCGACCCGCCTCGGGTCGGCTACCCTGACCCGCTACGCCGAGGTCGTGCAGGCCGGGCTGGGCGAGATGCGGGGGGCGACGGCCCCGCGCCTGCTGCTGGAGGTCGTCTGCGCGCGGCTGCTGCTGCCCTCGGCCAGCGACACCGAGTCGGCCCTGCTGCAGCGCGTCGAGCGGATCGAGACCCGGCTTGACATGTCCATTCCCGCCTCCGAGGCCGCCGTCGCGCACCCGCCGCCGGTCGCCGCTCCAGTGCGGCCGCGCAGGGAGGCCGCCCGGCCCCGGGACGCAGCCCCGCCCAGGTCGGCGCCGCCCGTACCCATGCCGGAGGCCGTCCCCGAACCGGTCCCGGCGCCCGCGGTCCCCGAGCCGGTCCCGGCGCCGCCTGTCGCCGAACCGGTGGCCGCGCCGGGCGAACTCAACGCCGCCGCGGTGCGAACCATGTGGCCGACCGTGCGCGAAAAGGTGCGTCAGCGCAGCCGCACCACCGAGGTGATGCTGGCGGGCGCGACCGTCCGGGCGATCGAGGAAAACACGCTGGTGCTGACGCATTCGTCGGCGCCGCTGGCCAAGCGGCTGTGCGAACAGCGCAACGCCGACGTCATCGCCGAAGCGCTCAAGGATGCCCTGGGCGTCAACTGGCGGGTGCGCTGCGAGGTGGGCGCCGCGACACCGGTCGAGTCGGCGCCGCCGGCACCGCCGGCCGCCGAGCCCCCGCCCGACCTGGCCCAGCGCGACGAAGAGGAGCACATGCTCGCCGAAGCCGGCCGCACGGAGGCGTCGGAGCCGCGCCGCGACCCCGAGGAGGTCGCGCTCGAGCTGCTACAGAACGAGCTGGGCGCGCGCCGGATCGATAACGCCTGACGCCGGCTAGCGGCGATCGCAAGCGCGGCGGGGCCGGGCGGAGGGTCGCCGCCAGAAGGCTAGGGCGCCCACCAGGGCCGCAGCGGCAGGTGATCGTCGCCGCACGCGTCGACGTTGGCCGCCAGCACGTGGTGCAGCTGCAGGTTGTTCTGCTCAAAGGCCACCCGCGAGGCCGCCATGTACAGGCCCCACACCTTGGCGGTGGCCAGGCCGACCTCGTCGACGGCTTCGTCCCAGTGCTCGACCAGGTTGCGGCACCAGTCCCGCAGCGTCATCGCGTAGTGGTGCCGGAAGTTCTCCTCGTGCAGCACCTCGAAGCCCACGTCCTGGACCTCGGTGATGATGCGGCCCGAGCCGGTCAGCTCGCCGTCCGGGAAGACGTAGCGGTCGGTGAAACCACCCGCGAACGACGTCGACTTGTTGTCGTGGCGGGTGATGCAGTGGTTGAGCAGCAGGCCGCCGGTGCGCAGCTTCGACTTCAGGAACCCGAAGTAGGCCGGGTAGTTCTTCACGCCGATGTGTTCGGTCAGCCCGATCGAGGACACTGCGTCGAACCCGCCTTCGGCGATGTCGCGGTAGTCGGAATGGCGGACCTCGGCGAGGCCCGCGAGTCCCTCCTCGTCGATCGCCCGCTGCGCCCACCTGGCCTGCTCACTCGACAGGGTGGCGCCGATCACCCGGACGCCGCGTCGGGCGGCGAAGCGGACCATGCCGCCCCACCCGCAGCCGACGTCGAGCAGCCGGTCGCCCGGCTGCAGCCTCAACTTCTCGAAGACCAGCCGGTACTTGTTGTCCTGGGCCTCCTCCAGCGTCGCGTCGGCGTCGGGGTAGACCGCGCACGTGTACGTCATCGACGGGCCGAGCACCCACTCGTAGAAGGTGTTGGAGACGTCGTAGTGGTGGTGGATGGCCTCGGCGTCGCGGGTCTTGGTGTGCATCAGCCCGTCGGCAATCCGGCGCCACCGGGGTGGCGTCTCCTGCGGCGGCGGGGCGACCGGCACCAGCCGCTCGAGCCCCATCGAACGCACCACGTTCGCGAGGACGCGAGCCGGCGGCCGCTTGAATTGGACGCGGTCGGTGAGCGTCTTGAGCAGCTGGTAGGGATCACCGGCGTGGACGCCGTAGAGGTCCAGGTCGCCCGCCACATACGCGCGGGCGAGGCCGAGTTCGCCTGGAGCGGTGGCCAAGTAGGTGGCGCCGCGCGGGGTTCGCAGGTTCAGGCCCAGTTCGGCGTCCGCACTGCCCGCGATGCTGCCGTCGTAGGCCGTGAACTTCAGGGGATGGTGCCCGGTCGCGGCGAAGATCTCCAGGATCTCCGCCATGCTGAGCTTGCCGGTGGTGCGGTGGGGTTCTTTGATCGTCGTCATCGCCGTTGTACCGCCTTTGCGTAGAGGTCGAGGAGACGGGAATCGGGATCGTAGGTTTTCTTGACCGTGTTGTAGGCCTCGCCGCCGTACAACTCGTCGAATTCCTCGCGGGCGTAGTACGAGTCGGAATATAGCGACTTGTGCCCGTCGAATTCGCTCACCTTCGCTTCGATCTTCCGGTTGGTTCCACCTTCCGTGGTGCCCGCCGGCACCGAAGACCAAAAGCCGATATTGACGTACGTGTGGTCGGGCCGCATCGGATACAGCGGCCAGCCCTCGTGGTCGCGCAGCCGCAGCGGGCACAGCCAGAGGGGGGTGATGGGCACGTTGCCCAGGAACCACTCCAAGAATTCGCAGGTCCGCTCGACGGGAACCTCCACGTCTTGGACCACCCGCTCCCGCGGCGGACGCCCCTTGCGTTTCTCGATCCGATCGGCGATACCGAACCGCTGGTCCATGGCGACGAGCTTCGAGTAGACGCTGCTGCGCCGGTAGCGGCGCGGCCACCAGCGCCGCAATCGGGGGTTCTGCACACCGAATGCCCGCGAGCACCAGAACCAGTCGGTGTCCCAGCGCCAGAAGTAATCGTGCATCGTCAGCCGGTCGTCCTTGGTGGCTTCCACGCCTGGGAAGTCGTGCCGAATCGATTGGTAGTAGATGTTTTTCCCGGTGTAATCGCTCACCGGCCCCGGGTTGGTGGTTCGCCGGCCCACGCACAGGTAGCTTTCGTCCGCGCTGAACACCACGCCGTCGAGATAGTCGACGGGTGTGCCGCCCTGGCCGCCGGTGTCGATGATGCGTTCCATGGCCGCGACCAGCTCGGGCAACGAGCGGAAGCGCACATGCCGCAACGCCACAAACGGCGCGACGGGCTCCAGCTCGATCCGCAGCCGGGTCGAATACCCGAGCGTCCCATAGGAATTGGGAAAGGCGCGAAAGAGATCGGCGTGCTCGGTGCGGGAGGCGGTCAGCAATTCGCCGGCACCGGTGAGGATGTCCATCTCCAGCACCGATTCGTGCGGCAGGCCATTGCGGAACGACGCCGACTCGATGCCCAAGCCGCTGACCGCCCCGCCCAGCGTGATGGTCTTCAGCTGCGGGACGACCAGCGGCGAAAGGCCAAAAGGCAAGGTCGCGGCGACCAGGTCCTCATAGGTGCACATGCCGGCGACGTCGGCGGTGCGGGATTCGGGATCCACACCCAGCACGCCGGTCAGCCCCGATGTGTCCAGGCCCGGGGCGTCACGTTTGGTGCGGGCGCGGAACAGATTTGACGTTGGTTTGGCGAGCCGGACGGCGGACGTCGCGGGGATGGATCGATAACTCGCCATCAACCGGTCAACGCCCGACTTGTGCGCCGACAGTGCAGATCCAGGGACAGGCACCACATATACCCTAGTCTTCGACCACAGCCCGTGCACCCGAGCGCGGGCGGGCATAGCTTCAGGAGTTGTTTTGGGACAGGTGAGTGCTGCCAGCACGATTTTGGTCAATGTGGAGCCGGCCGCCACCTTGGCGGCGGTTGCGGACTATGAGACGGTCCGTCCGAAAATTCTGTCCCCGCAGTACAGCGGCTACCAGGTGTTACAGGGCGGCCAGGGGGCCGGCACGGTCGCCAAGTGGAAGTTGCAGGCCACCAAGTCCCGAGTCCGCGACGTGCAGGTCAACGTCGACGTCGCCGGCCACTCGGTCATCGAGAAGGACGCGAACTCGTCGATGATCATCAACTGGACCGTGGCGCCCGCCGGGCCCGGCTCGAGCGTCACCGTGAAGACCACCTGGACCGGCGCGGGCGGCGTCAAGGGATTCTTCGAGAAGACGTTTGCACCATTGGGACTGAAGAGGATTCAGGGCGAGGTCTTGGCCAACCTCAAGCGGGAATTGGAGGGCTAGGCGCGACTGGCGACCGCCACCGTCGGCCCGAGCGCCCGAGTGCGGAACTCGACATTGATCGACGGATCCGCATGCCTTGCGAGCGCCGTCAGCGCCGACGGGCTGTACGCCCGCAACGAGCTGATGACCCCGTCGTGTGCCAACGGGATCAGCCGAGTGAACGGGAGCACCGCCGCCAGCACCATGACGTGGAGCGGCGCCGGAGGCCTGCGGAGGTCGATGATCAGCAACTTCTTCGCGGCGCGGGTTCCCTCGGCGAACACCCGGGCGGCCTGCTCGGGGGGTAAATGGTGCAGCGACAGCGCGAACAGCGCGAGGTCGTAGTGGCCGTCCGGGGCGTCGATCGCGGTGGCGTCCATCTGCCGCACCGTCGCCCGCGGGTGTGCGCCCAGGTCGCCGGCGGCGACCTCGGCGACGAACGCGGGATCGACGTCGGTGACCGTGACATGCGCCGTGGGGTGGTTGGCCAGCAGCCTGCGCGACAGACCGCCGAATCCGGCCCCGAGTTCGAGGATCTTCGGGGAGGGCACATCAGCCACCTCGGCGAGCGCCACCCGGGCCAACCCCTCGTGCGCGCGCGACCGTCGTCGTTCGGCGCGGTCGAGCGCGGCGATCACCCTGCGCTTGAGATCGTCGACGTCGTCGCGGTCCAGGTATTCAAGCCGGTCGGTTTGTAACCTCCGGTCCAGCCAGGAGGCGTCCGGCCCGCCCCTGGGCATGCGCGCAAAGTCGACCGAATCAACCGTTTGCCGTTTCTTCACCGTGACCGCCTCGCGTTCTCCAGAGCAAATTTGAGGTGCTCGCCATACATGTTGAGCGACGCGGTGCTCAACATGTCGTAGTGCGAGCAGTCGATCGAGTATGCCGTGAAGGAACCGGCGGTATGCGATTTCCACTTCTTCAGCCGCGACCTGGCCGCCAGGTGAGTTCCCATCTTGTGCATTTGCGCCAATAGCGTTGGGTCGCCGCCATTTCGGTGTCCGTTGCGGGCGGCGGAGAACACGACCATGTCGCCGTCGAACACCTCCGGCACGTGCTCGGCCAGGAACGATTGGCTGGCGTTGGCGCTGTTGACCATGAACTCCAACAGCTCTTTCGGCGGCAGGATGGAGCTGCCCAGCTTCTGGCGAATCAATTCTTCGGCGCGCTGATAGGTGAGGGGACCCGGCTGAGCGTCTATGCCGTTGGCGCGGAGAATTCGCTGAAGGATCTGACTCTCGGCCGATGCGCGAATCTTGTTGGCGCCGAGCCTGGTTACGCCCTTGGTAGCCGAATAGGGAGCGTCGAGCAACACCAGGCTTTGGACCACGCATCCGCGTCTCTGGAGCTCGATCGCGAGTTCCTGGGCGACGACGCCGCCGAAGGACCAGCCCAGCAGCTTGTACGGCCCGTCGGGATAGAGCGCTTGGAGCGTGTCGGCGTATCTGGCCGCCATCGCCCGAATCGATTCGGGTTCGCCCTCGCCGTTTTGTGGGACGCGGTTGATTCCGATGACTGGGCAATCCAGGTACCGGCCCAACGCTCGGTACGGCCAGCTGAGTCCGAAGCCGTCATGGATGCACCACAGTGGTACACCGCTGCCCTCGTTGAGGGTCTCGACGGGCACCAACTCCTCGGCGCTCGCGGGCGTGCCCAGTTGCCGGCTGAGGCGCCGAACGGACGGCGCGTAGAACAGGGTGCGCACCGCCAGGCCCGCGCCCAGGGCCGCATTGATCGCCGCGGTTGCCCGCATCGCCGAAATGCTGTCACCGCCCAGGTCGAAGAACGAGTCGTCGACTCCGACTCGTTCCACACCGAGCACCTGCGCGTAAATGTCTGCCAGGACCTTCTCGACCGAATTCGCCGGGGCCCGGTACCGGTCGCCGTCCGCGTACCGGGGCGCCGGCAGCGCCCGCGTGTTCAGCTTGCCGTTGACGGTCAGGGGCAGCGCCTGCAGTGCCATGACCGAGGCCGGGACCATGTGGGCCGGTAGCCGTCGGGCCAGTTCCGCGCGCACGGTGGCCGGGTCGGCGGTGCCGGTGATGTAACCGACCAAGCGCCTTTCGCCGGGGCGGTCCTCGCGGGCGATCACGGCCGCGTGCTCGACGCCCTCGAGTTCGGCTAGCGCGGTGCGGATTTCGCCGAGTTCGACCCGGTAGCCGCGGATCTTGACCTGATCGTCGGTGCGCCCGAGATACTCGAGTTGCCCGTCGGCGCGCCAGCGCACCCTATCCCCCGTGCGATACATCCGCGTTCCGGGCGGTCCGAACGGGCACGCCACAAACCGCGAAGCGGACAGTCCGGGCCGACGCCAATAGCCCACTCCGACACCGCGTCCGGCCACGTAGAGTTCGCCGACGACACCGGCCGAGACCGGGCGCAGCCAGCCGTCGAGCACGACGAGCGCGGCGCCGGGCACCGGCGCACCGATCGGTACGACATCCGATCCCG
>NZ_LZIX01000129.1:0-2793 GCF_001666955.1 Mycobacterium sp. E735
CTGGGTGTGCACGGGCCCTTTCGGGTCACCGGTGCTGCCCGAGGTGTAGATGATCATCACCTCGTCGGCCGGGGTCACGCACGACTCCACGTCGACGAGGAAGTCGGCGTCGGCGGCCGGCAGCGCGCCGTCGGCGTGGATCCTCGTCGTCCAGGCCCGATCAGACGGTCCCCACACCGCGACAGTCCGTAGGAAGGGGGCCTTGCGGACCATGATGCGCCCTGGCCGGTCCTGACCGGCGAGACCCGGCAGTGCATCTTCCAGCCGGGTCAAAAAGTCGTGATTGCGGAACCGCGGCCACGCCAAGATTGCGTTCAGGTCCGCATGGCGGGCGGTCCAGGCCAGTTCGGAGGCCTTATAGAAGGTGTTGAGCGGAACAGCGACCGCACCGATGCGTGTGGTGGCAAACCACGCCAGTGCCCAGTCGACGCTGTTGGGCATCAGGATTCCGACGTGGTCGCCCTTGCTGATGCCCTGCGCCAACAGGGCGGCGGCCAGGGCGGCCGAACGGCGGTCGAGATCGGCGTAGGACAATCTCCGCCCGTCGGCGATGAGGAACGGCCTGTCGCCGAAACGGGCTGCGCAAAACCTCACCAGTGCAGGGATCGTGGGCAAGATCGTCGGAAGGGGCATGAGCGCAGAATAGTAGCCTTTCCGAAACCGAGAACAGCGGTTCTCATTAGGCGGTGTGAGCCTACAATACCGCGATGGCCACAGGATTGAAGGGTTCGACCGGCGATGACCGGTTGGACCGAGTGGAGTCGAGCCTCGCGATTAGCCAGTTACCCGGCAAGTATGCAATGGCCCTCGATGCCCGTGATCTCGATGCATTGGTGGCGTTGTTCGTCGACGATGTCGACGCGGGCGCCGAGGGGCGCGGCAGGGATGCGTTGAGGCGCTGGTATGACCGCGTGCTCCGACGGTTCTACCGCAGCATCCACCTGATCTGCGGTCACCAGTTCGACTTCGTCGACGCCGATCATGCGACCGGAGCGATTTACTGCCGCGCCGAACACGAGGACGGCGACGGATGGTATGTGATCACGATGCGCTACGACGACGTCTATGAGCGCCGCGACGGCCAGTGGTGCTTCGTCAAGCGGCGGGAGCATCCCTGGTATTCCGTCGATGTCACCGAGCGCCCCGGTCCCGAGTTCATGCGATGGCCGACCGACGTTCGGTTGCGTGCGGCTATGCCCCAACGGATGCCGACCTGGCGGGCCTTTTGGGCCGACGGTGATCCGGGCTTGCCGGGACGGCTGTCGGCGCGTCCGTAAGCACTTCGGCGCTGCCCCGTTGGCGCCGCCGCGGTTTACAAACTCCCTCGAAACTGACATTCTCGGAATGTGTAAACGAGCATTACCGCCGTTTCCCAACTGTTGGTGCGCTCGCACCCGTACTGCCGTGACCCATGGAGGCCGTCATTTCCGTCGACAAAGTACTCAGCGGTGTTCGCGTGCTGGAGGTTGCCGCGTGGACCTTCGTACCGTCGGCCGGCGCCGTGTTGGCGGAATGGGGTGCCGAGGTCATCAAGGTCGAGCCGCGCGAGGGAGGCGACCCGCAACGCGGCCTCGTGACGATGGGCATCGTCGACGAGGGTGGTGGCGCCGTCAACTACATGATCGAGATACCGAATCGGGGCAAGAAGTCGATCGGCGTCGATCTGAGCACTCCCGGCGGCCAAGACGTCATCCGCAAACTCGCGGCCACCTGCGACGTGTTCCTCACCAGCTACCTACCAAGCCGCCGCAAGAAGATGGGCATCGACGTCGACGACATCAGGGCCGTCAACCCCAACATCGTCTACGTACGCGGGTCGGGCCACGGCCCGAAGGGACCCGACGCCGACAAGCCCGGCTATGACGGCGTCTCTTACTGGGCGCGCGGCGGCATCGCCGCCATGCTCACCGAGGACGCTGAGGAATTGGTGCGTTCACGACCCGCGTTCGGCGACCTGCTCGGCGGAATGACGATCGCTGGGGGTATCGCGGCAGCGCTGTACCGGAAGGCGACCACCGGTCAGGGATCGGTGGTGGATGTCTCCCTCCTCGGGCTTGCGGCTTGGAACCTCAGCCCCGACATCGCAGTGAGCCAGATTCATGGCGGCGGCGCGGTTCCGAGCTGGCGCCACGCCGACGCGCCCAACCCTTTGGTCGGGACCTACCGCACAAAAGATGATCGCCACGTCCAGCTGATGATGTTGCAACTGGACAAGTTCTATGCGGAAGCGATGCGCGTGATCGGCCTACCCGAACTCGTCGATGATGCGCGATTTGCCGAGGCGGCAACGCGATTCGCCAACCGGGCGGAACTCATCTCGCTGATGGACGAAGCGTTTGCCCAACGCACACTCGTCGAATGGCGTGAGGCGCTCGCAGACCTCTCCGGCGCCTGGGGTGTGGTGCAGACACCGGGGGAGGTCTGCCACGACCCGGCGGTGACCGCGAACGGCTATGTCGCGAAGACCGCGACGATGAGCGGAGCGCCTTACTCGTTGCCCACCAACCCCGTCCAATTCGACGAGACGGCCGTCACCCCTTCGGGGGCGCCCGAGCACGGCCAGCACACCGAGGAGGTGCTGATGGAAGCGGGCCTGGACTGGGACACCATCGAAGCCTACAAAGAGGCCGGAGCGATTCTATGACTCCTACTACGCCGTTGCAGGTCTCAGAAGGTAACGTCGAATTCGATCCATTCTCTGAAGATTTCTTCAACGGGGCGTACGACACGTACAGACGCCTGCGCGACAGTGCCCCCGTCTACTACAACCCGAAGTGGGATTTCTGGGCACTG
>NZ_LZIX01000130.1:0-21085 GCF_001666955.1 Mycobacterium sp. E735
GCCACGACATGATGCTCGACCCAGGATGGCACGCCGTCGCCGAACGAATCCACGCGTGGCTCGAAACACGGGTGCCCGCACGATGACTGCGCGATGAGGGGCCGGCTCGACGGCAAGGTCGCGATCATCACCGGGGCGAGCACCGGCCTGGGACCCGTGCTCGGTTCGGTGTTCGTGCGGGAGGGCACCCGTGTTTCGAGCCACGCGTGGATTCGTTCGGCGACGGCGTGCCATCCTGGGTCGAGCATCATGTCGTGGCTCATCTTAGGGAAGATTTCGGCCTCGGTGTGGTAGGCGGCCGCGGTTTCCCGCACTTCCCGCGGTGTGAAGCAGACGTCGTCCTGGGCCCCGAGCACGAGCAGTGGGGTGGTGACCAGCCGCGGCCTGGGCAGGTCGTGCCACAGCATGTCGATCGCGATCTTCAGGGCGTACTCCTCGCAGAGTTTTTCGGTATAGCGCGCCACGTCGGCTTCGGAATGCGACCGGGAGAAGAAGGTTTCGCGGGCCAATTCCGGTGTGGCGCCGACACCCCGCAGCGACTTGGTCATCGCCAGGCCGCTGGCTGTGTACCACGGGTGTCGCTTCAATCGGCGGGCCAAGAATCCCAGGATGCCGCTCGGGGGCGCGGAGGCGAGCAGCACGGCGGCGGCCGCGTCGTGCGATTCCAGATACTTCTGCACCACGAAGCCGCCCAGCGAGTGGCCGACCACCACCGGCCGTTCGGGCAGGCCGTCGGCGACGGCGGCGACGTCGGCAACGAAGTCGGCGATCGAGCAGAGCCGCATCGATTTGGGCGCCGGGCTCTTTCCGTGACCGCGCAGGCTGACGGCCAGCGCTCGGTGGCCCTTGTCCGCGAAGAACTCCAGGAAATGCTCGTCCCAACACCAGGCGCCATGCCAGGCGCCGTGCACGAACAGCACCGGCGGCTTGTGGGATTCGCCGCCCGGCCTTCTCTCGATCACTTCGAGCATGAGCGTGACTCCTCGTCGGGCCGCGCCCCCCGGTTTGGCTGCAGTGCCGCTGAGACTAGCCGCTGACGTGGCCATGGCGGACCGGAATCGGCGAAGCCACGAGGTCTGGTGGCGTTTACTGGTGCGGTGGGTGTAGATGGCGAAAGACGCATGCTGGTGCTGTCGGCCTTTCCGGCGGAAGCCGACGCGGTGCTGTCGCACACCACGCTCGATCCCGATCCGGTGGCGATCGTCGACCGCAGGCATTTCTACCTCGGCTCGATCGCGGGCCGAAACGTGATCGTGGCGATGACCGGCATCGGCCTGGTGAACGCCGCCGACACGACCGAGGCCGCCTTGACCCGATTCGCGATTGGCGCGGTGGTGTTTTCGGGCGTCGCCGGCGGGGCGGCGCGGACCAAAATCGCGGATGTGGCCATACCGGCGCGCTGGACACTGGACAACGGCAACACGTTTCGACCCGTCGACCCCACCATGCTGGCGACGGCCGAAACGCTCTGCGTCGCACTGGAAAGCGTCGCCCGCCGGATCGATCTGCGGCGCCGGCCGCAAGTCGTGGTCGGCGGCGACGGATACAGCTGGGACAACAACAACGGCGTGGCGTTCCCCTGCATCCCGAACGGCGGGGACGTTTTTGGCTGCCAACCGCGCAGCGCGCCCGACCGGTCATACCGATACACCGGCAACTTCCGCCCGGCGGCGGGACGGTGGGTGCGAAGCGCCCTGATCAGCAACCTCAACATCGTGTCGGCGGCGGACCCGGCCTTCGACGCGACCGACATGGAGACCGCGGCCGCCCAAACGGTGGCCGACGAGCACGGTGTCCCGTTCCTCGGCATCCGCGGCATCACGGATGGGCCGGGTGACCCGCTTCACCTGCCGGGCTTTCCGTTTCAGTTCTTCTGCTACAAGCGGATCGCGGCCGACAACGCCGCCCGGGTGACCGCCGCCTTCCTGCAAAGTTGGGGCGGCGCCTGACCCTCAGGCGGGGCCGACCGCCACCGCGCGCCCCGGATCCGAACACCACTCGGACCACGACCCGGGAAACAGCGCCGCGTTCAAGCCCACCGCCGCCAGCGCCGCGACCGTGACGCTGGCCGTCACGCCCGAACCGCAGTAGGCGCCCAACGCACCGTCACGGATTCCGCGCTCAGCGAGCAGCTGGGTGAGTGCATCACCGGCGATGAACGTGCCGTCGGCGGCGAGGAGGGCCGTGCTCGGCAGGTTCAAGGCGCCGGGGATGTGCCCGGCCGCGGGGTCCAGCGGTTCGACCTCACCGCGGAAGCGTTCGGGCGCCCGCGCGTCGAGCAACGTCACGACACCGGCGCCCGCTTGCTCGGCGGTCAGGGACGGTCGGTTCCCGGCGCGCAGATCGTCATGCGGCACAGTCACATTCCCGGGTTGCGGTGTGACGGGCCCGGTTTCGAGGCTCCGACCCGACGCTCGCCAGGCGGCCAGGCCGCCGTCCAGGATGCGGACGTCCGGCAGGCCGGCCGCCGTCAACACCCACCACGCGCGCGCCGAACCGGCGCGATTCCAGTCGTCGTAGACCACCACCGGCGAGTCCTGCCGGACACCCCAGCGGCGCGCCGCTGCCTGCAAATTGCTGCCCGACGGCAGCGGGTGGCGGCCGCGACCGGCGACCGAGTGGTCGCTGAGCTCGTCCTCGAGGGACGCATACACCGCGCCTGGTAGGTGTCCCTCCAGATAGGCGGGCCGTCCGTCGGGCTCGTCGAGCCGCCAGCGCACGTCGACGATGGCCACCGGGGCGCCCGACTCGATGAGGCCGGCCAACTCGGTGGCCGTGATCAAAACCTGGTCCCGCGGTTCCACCGATTCAGCCTAGCGGCCTCGCTCAGCAAAGCGGTGGCGTAGCGTCCTGCTCAGTAGGACCGCAGATGGAGCAATGTCATGGCGCGCATCAGTTACCAAGTCACCGGGTGCCTTGCGCTCGCGTCGGCGCTGCTGACGGCCACGCCCGCGCAGGCGATCCCGAACACTCACTGCGCCCTGACGACACCCGTGCAGGAGGTGCAGCATGTGTCCCAGCTGCCCCCGGAACTGCTCAAGCTCCTACCGCCCATCGCCGACGTCGGCGCGCCCTTCAACGCGACGGACTCGGTCAGCGATCCGACCTTGCCGTTCCGCCGGCTGATCCGCGCCGGCAGTCACGGTGCGGACTGGTTCGTCTGGTACGAGCACGGCGGCGTCGGATACTCCTGGCAGGCGGTGGTCGCGCGCGTGGTGCCGGGCGGCGATCCGCAGGTATTGGCCGACGCCGGAACGATTTCCGACACTCTGTGCAGGCTCACCGACGGTGCCTTCACCGGCGCGGTTCCGCCTTACCCGCCCGGATCGTGGGCGGCCTCCGACTTCTGAAGAATCCGACCGACCGTTGGTCTGGCATACCGACCACCGGTCGGTTATTCTCGGTGCAAGCCAGGGAGGTGGCGCAATGAGCGCATCCGAGCAATCGCAGACCCGGACCCGCATGTTCGCCCGCGTGTTGGGCCCCTACATGTCGATCGTGCCGACCACGATCGCAATCCGCGGTTCATACATGCAGGAACTATTCACCGAGTTCAAGGCAAATCCCATGTGGCCGTGGCTGTATGGAGCCATCCTGTTGATGGGCGGCATTTTCATCATTGCCTTTCACCAATATTGGCGCGGTCTGGCGGCGATCGTCGTGTCGGCCGTGGGCTGGTTCTTCTTCATCCGTGGTCTGCTGTTGCTGACGCTGCCGCGGGCCTACGACGCGGCCGGCAACGCCATCTACAGTTCGGGCGCGACTGCGGCGCTATGGGTGTTGTTCATCTTCCTCGCCTCCGTCGGGCTATACCTGACGTACGTCGGCTGGAAGCCCGAGAGTGCCTCGGGTAGTTAAGCATCCCGACGTCCGTCGCGCGGATCTGCTCGATCGGGCGGCGGTGCTGTTTCTGCGTGACGGATATGACAACGTCAGCCTAAACGATCTGATCGCCGACGCGGGCGTCTCCAAAGGTGCCTTCTACCATTGGTTTCCATCGAAGGACGCGTTGATCGCGGCCTTGGCCGAGCGCAGCGCGCGGGCCGCGTTCGCCGGGGTCGAGGATGCGGTCGCCGGGTGTGGCGGCGACGCGCTGGATCGGCTGAACGCTTTGCTGCGGGCCGGGTTTGACGTCAAGATGCAGATGAATGTGTCGGAGCAGCTGGCCGCGATGGCGTCATTGCTGCGACCGGACAACGCCCACCTCTACGCACGGATAACAGCGGTCGACGAAGCGCTGGTCCTGCCCCTTCTGACGCGCCTGATCGAGGAGGGGGTCGCCGACGGTGTCTTCGACACCTTCGATCCCGAGGGCGTCGCCGACATGATCTACGGCCTTGCCGCGCGCACGAATTCCACCATCGTCGCGGTGTTGCAGGCGCCCGACGAATCCGCCCGGGAGCGTGCGATCGACAGCATGACAAAACGATTCAGACTGCACGGCCTGGCCATCGACCGCATCCTCGGGCTGCCCGACGGAAGCGTCACCACGCTCGCGCGAACACAGGTCGAAGCGCTGGTTGCCGCGCTGCCGAGAACCTATTAGCTACGCGGTGTGTTCGGCGTCGCCGGGGTCGTCGAGCGTCGGCGCCCCCAACGACGCCAGCATGCCCGTCGCCGCCCGATGCCAGGTGAAGTCCTCGGCGCGGCGTCGAGCCGAGACGCGGCGGTGGTGCTCCGGGCGGCTGGTGACCGCCCTGACCGCCCGCGCGATGGCGGCCGGGTGGTTGTCCGCCGAGGCGCCGCTGTCCGCGGTGATGATCTCGGTGAGCGCCGAGGTGCGCGAGACGACGGCCGGCGTCCCGCAGGCCAGCGACTCCAGCGCGGCCAGCCCGAACGTCTCGTGCGGCCCGGGAGCCAGCGTCACGTCGGCGGACGCCAGCAGCCCGGCCACCGTGTGCCGATCGGAGACGAAACCGGTGAAGTCCACCGGCAGCCGCGCGGCCTGGCGTTCCAGCCTGGCCCGCAACGGACCCTCACCCACGACGACGAGTCGGGCATCGACCCCGGCGTGGCGCAACTCGCCGACGGTGTCGATGCTGCGGTCGACGCGCTTTTCCACCGACAGCCGACCGCAGTGGACGAGCAGCAGCTGGGTCGGCGCGGCCCAGCGGCGCCGCAGCAGGTACGAGTGCCGGCGCGGGTGGAAGGTCTGCAGGTCCACGCCCAACGGGACGGTCACGGTGTTCGTCGCGCCGATGCGGTCGAATTCCTCACGCGCGAAACCGGTGGTGCACACCACGGCGTCGTAATCGGCGGCGGTGCGCGCGTTGGCCAGATCGGCGAACTTCACCGCCGCGCGATGCGGAAGTATCTGTCCCACAAGGCGATCCAGCCGCTCGTGGGAGATCATCACCGTCGTGGCACCGTGGTCGCGGCCCCATCGGCCCAGTGACCGCAGCGTGAGCCGGTCGGACACCTCTAACGCGTCGGGCCGCAGGGCCTCCAGGAGAGCCTTGACCGGCCCGGGCATCACGGCGCGGTAGCCGCCGGTGAGCGGAATCAGCCGAGCGGGCAAAGTGATTCGGACCACACCGGTGCGCAGCTGGCTGCGTCCGGCGCGCTGGCCGGGAACGATCAGGAAGACCTCGTGGCCGCCGGCGCAATATTCGGCGCCCAACCGATCGACCGCCGTGCGAAGGCCGCCGGAGCGAGGGCCGTAGAAGTTGGCGACCTGTACAACACGCATAACGTGAGGACACGCGGTGCGCGTGTGCACTCAACAATGTGGACTTGACGCTGGCCTGAACAGTCCATGAATTCCGGCGTAGCGGCTACTGTGAGCCCCCTTTGGGGCCTTCGGCTTTGTTGATCCGCTCGGCGATGTCGGTGCCGGACAGCCGGGCGCCGAGGAAGTCACCGGAGGTGGGCAGGCTCAGATGCAGTTGCGACGCCCCGCTGACCGCGACGTCCCCATGCTCGAGCGTGAAATCGAGGATGTGCCCGCCGCCGGTGCGGTCACCGTTGAGGAAGTGCAGGTGATAGCCGGCGACCGAGATCCCCTGCTCGAAGTCGGGGGTGCGGAACCCGACCACCGTGCCCGGCACGTCCGTGAACACCTTCTCGGCCTGCTCCTCGGTGGCTTGGGTCAGCGGCGGGTAGGGCGGCTGCTGCGCCATCACCGTGCGGGTGTGCAGCTCGGCGAACTGCCCGGTGATCCGGACGGCGTAGATCAGGTTGGCGCTGGCGATCCGGCGGTCGATGGCGGCGATCACCTCCGTGCGCCCGGTGCGGGTCCGGATCGGGATCTCGAAATCGGTGTGAAACCGGGTGATCGCCGCGAACGGGCTGCGATCGGTCGGCGCGGCCCGGCCGGCGGTTCCGTCGGCGCGCAATCGGTAGCAGACGCCGTCGAGGATGACCATTTCGCCGTCGAGGTGATTGAAGGTGCCCAGCCCGAAGTCGCCGTGGCGCAGGATCTCGGCGACGGTGACGTCGCCGTCGTAGACACCCTCCAGCAGGGCGCCGATCGTCGAGAACTGATAGACCTCGGCGTCGTCGGCGCGGTGGTGTGTGAGAAGCGTTGTCGCCCAGTGGCGGAAACGCTCGTAGGCACCCGAATGTGTGTCCATGATCCTTATTCGAAGGGGTCGTCGTGCAGCTGGGCGGCGAGATCGGTGTTGTGGCTGTAGTCGACGGGAACGTCGATCAGGGAGGGGCCGTCCTCGGTGAGCGCCTGGCGCAGGGTCGCGGTGAATTCGTCCAGCGTGGTAACCCGGTGGCCGCGGGCGCCGAAGGCCGCCGCGTAGGAGACGAGGTCGTAATCACCCAGTTGCACACCGGATTTGCGGCCGTACTTCAAGACTTCCTGGAAGCCGACCATGTCATAGGCGTTGTCCCGGAACACGATGTGGGTGAAGGTGAGCCCGAGATGGGCCGCGGTCGCGAGTTCCTGCGCGGAGAACAGGAATCCGCCGTCGCCGGAGACGGACACGACCGGAGTTCCGGGCCGCACCAGGCAGGCGGCCATGGCCCATGGCAGCGCGACGCCGAGGGTCTGTTGACCGTTGGAGAAGAGCAGACGCCGCGGCTCGTACACGCGAAAATGGCGGGCCAGGTAGATGTAGACGGAGCCGACGTCGCAGGTGACGGTGGCGGTGTCGTCGAGTTCCTCCCGCAGCCGCAGCACGACGGCGACGGGGTTGAGGCCGGGGCCCTCGGGCTCGGTGCGGCCTGCCGTGGTGTCGATGTCGCTCAACGCCTTTCGCTGCGTGGCGATCTCGTGCTGATAGGTGTCTGTCAGGGTCAGGCCGGCCAGCTTGTCGGTCAGCGAGGTGAGCGTCGCCGCGATATTGCCGAGCAGCTCCGTGGTCGGCTGGTAGTGGTTGTCGATGTCGGCGGGGACCGAGTCGATGTGCACGACGGTGCGCGCGGCGTCGTCGTTCCACAGCACCGGGTCGTATTCGACCGAGTCGTATCCGACCGTGACCAGGACGTCGGCGTGGGCCAGGACGACGTCGCCGGGCTGGTTGCGGAACAGGCCCACCCGGCCCAAGAAGTTGTCCTCCAACGCGCGGGAGATCACGCCCGCGGCCTGGAAGGTCTCGACAACCGGCAGCCCGGTCGTAGCGATCAGGGCGCGCAGCGCCAGGCAGGTGTCGGGGTCGGCGCCGCGCATGCCGACCAGCAAAGCGGGGCGGCGCGCGGCGCGGATCAGCTCGCTCGCCTCGGCGATGGACGCGGCGGGGGCGGCGTCCAACGGCGGAATCGGCTGCCGGCCCGGGATGCTCGCCGTCGTCGGAGCGGCCAACACATCGGCCGGGAGAACGACCGCGGCCGCGCCGCGCGGTTCGCCGAGCGCGGCGCGAAACGCGCCGATGGTGGCCTCGGCGGCGTTGTCGGGGTCGTTGACCTCGCCGGTGAACTTGGTGACCGTCCTGAGCATGGCGGCCGCGTCCATGGACTGATGCGTGCGCTTGAGGCGATCCACGCGGCGCACCGCGCCGCACAGCGCCACCACCGGGTCCTGTTCGGTGTTGGCGGTCAACAGCCCCGTGGCCAGGTTGGTGGTGCCGGGGCCGGACGTCACCAGCACCACGCCCGGGATGCCGGTGAGGCGACCGATGGCCCCGGCCATGAAGGCGGCGTTCTGTTCGTGGCGGCACACCACCAGCCGCGGGCCGGAGTCGAGCAGCGCGTCGTAGACGGCGTCGATCTTCGCGCCCGGCACACCGAAGACGAACTGCACGCCCTGGGCCGACAGGACGTCGACGACCCGCTGCGCGCTGCGCACGGCATCACCGCGATTCGTGGGGGCCATCCATCCAGCCAAGCACGGGTCGCGGTGCGTTGCGACCTCTACGCGTGGGTTGACCATCCATGATCGCTCTGGTGTATGGTCTCCAGTTGTGACGATCGAGAGCGTGCGCCCGGCGGAGCTCAGCGAAGACCTGACACGGCGCGCCTTGCGGCTGGTGCTGACCAAGACGACCGACCTGGCCGCGGAAGTGCTGCGGGTGCCGCTGCATTACTACCGCGACGCCAAAGTCACCGACTTCGAGGAGTCGCAGATCCTGCGGCGGACCCCGCTGGCGATCTTGCCCAGCGTGCAGATCCCCGGCCCCAACGACTTCGAAGTCCGCTCGGTGCTGGGCACTTCGTTATTGGTGACCCGCGACCGCGCCGGGGTCAGCCGCGTGTTCCTCAACTATTGCCGCCACCGCGGCGCGATGCCGGCCTGCGGCGCGGGCAACGCCTCTCGTTTCACCTGCCCCTACCACGCGTGGACCTACCAGAACACGGGCGAATTGTTCAGCATCCCAGGCAAATCCGGCTTCACCGGCATGGATACCGGCGATTATGGCCTGGTGGAGTTGCCGAGCCAGGAGGCCTACGGCTTCATCTGGGCGGTGCTCAGCGCCGACGCGTCCATCGACGTCGACGCGCATCTGGGACCGGTGGCTTCACAGCTGGCCGAACTCGACTACGGATCATTTGGGTATCACGCGCATCGCGAATTCACCTCCGAGGTGTCCTGGAAGGGGGCGTTGGAGGCGTTCGCGGAAGGCTACCACTTTCCGTTTGTCCACGGCGAGAGCCTGATTGGGCAAAACGCGCTGCCCAACGTCGCGATCTACGACGAGTACGGCAAGCACCACCGGCTCGGGTTTCCGTTCAACTGGATCGTCAACCTCGATGCCGATCCGAACGGTTCGTGGGACGTGCGGGACAACATGGGACTGATCTATTGGATCTACCCGAACCTGATCCTGGCCAACAGCAACGTCGGTGTGGAGGTCATCGACATTCTGCCGGCCGGGGCCCCGACCCGCTGCACCGTTCGACACAGCTGGCTGGCGCGCATCCCGGCCACGAGCGACGACCAGCGCAGCGGCTACGACATGATCTACGACGCGGTGCACGCGGCGGTGCGCGACGAGGACTTCGCGATGCTGCCGCAGTGCGGCGAGGGCGTGCGCCAGGGCCAACACGACCATATGATCATCGGCCGCAACGAGATCGGCGTGCAACACATGATCAAGGTGTTCGCGCAGGAGATTGGCGTCGCGCTGGGCTGAGTTCTCGTGCGACCATATTGAGCGTGAGGGCACCGTAGATGCGCAGACACGGCTGGGGCGGCGCATTGCCGTCGAGCGACGAGGAAGCCATTGCGCGAATCATCGCCGCGGCGAGCCGCGCGATACAGCAGTCGGGCGCGGACATCAAAATCAGCGATGTCGCGCGCGATCTCGGGGTCACCCGCCAAACCGTGTACCGCTATTTCCCGAGCACCGATGCGTTGCTGGTGGCGACGGCGTTGTCGGAAGCGGGTCCGTCCCTCGACCGGTTGGCGGCCCACCTGGAAGCCATTCACGACCCCGCCGAGGCGGTGGTCGAGGGTATCGCTCACACGTTGGAATTGCTTCCCCAGGACCAATACCTGGGGCTGCTGTTGACCTCCGAGAAGGCGGCGTCTTACTCGGCGAGCGTGACCTCCGATGTCGCGCTCTCGCTGGGACGCTCGATCATCGACCGCTTCAACGTGGACTGGAACAGCGTCGGCATCACCGAGGATAGGCGCGACGGCCTGGTCGAATTCATGCTTCGGGTTCTGCAATCGTTCATCGTCGATCCCGGACGACCGCCGCGGTCCGGCGACGAGTTGCGCAACTACCTGCGCCAGTGGGTCGCACCCGCGATCACCCATTTTCAGCCCGCCACGGATTCGAGTGTGCGCTCAGCACATTGAGGGTGCGCCCAGGGCGGCGACACGCCGTGCGACGCCGCCATAGGAGCACACTCGATCGGGGGCGGGGGCGTTTCGGCCGTTAGCGCTTGCCCCAGTCCCACGGCGGCGTGGTCAGCAGGCCCTGGCCGGCGACCCGCGTCTCGCCCCACTCCTTGTACAGCTCGATCTCGACGGCTCGGTCGTCCCCGTCGGCGTCGGCCACCGGGACGGTGTCCAGGAATTCGAGCAGCGCGCGGGAATGGGTGACCACCAGGACCTGCGTGCGCGTGGCGGCGGTGCGGATCAGCCCCGCGAGCGGACGCACCAGGTCGGGATGCAGCGAGGTCTCCGGTTCGTTGAGCACCATCAGCGACGGCGCATGCGGGCTGGACAGCGCGGCGGCCCAGAGCAGGAATCGCAGTGTGCCGTCGGATAATTCGGCCGAACGCAGCGGGCGCAGCATGCCGCGCTGCCGCAGCTGCAGGTCGAACAGCCCGTCGTGAACGGCGACCGACACCGTGGCCCCGTCGAACGCGTCGGCGACGGCGCGGCTCAGGTCGTCGAAGCCCGTCTCGATGATCGTCTGGATCGCGGCGGCCAGATCGCTGCCGTCATCGGAGAGCACCGGGGTGCGCGTGCCGACCTGCGGGTGTCGCGCCGGCGCCCCGGCGTCGACGCGGAAGCCGTCGTAGAACCGCCAGCCGCGCAGCCGTTCGCGCACGGCCGCGAGTTCGGGAAGCGCGTGCGGGTGGGCATATTCGGCCAGCACGCTGCGGTACGACGGCAACGAGCGGGACAGCTCGTCGAATCCGCGGCCGGACTCCGCGCTCATCTCGGCGAAGTCGCGGGTGCGGCGTACCAGCGTCGCACTGGCGCGCAGCACCGGTCCGGCGAACAACGCTTCCCGCTTGATCTCGGGATCGCGGCCGAACGCCGACTTGATTCCCGCCATCTGCGGGATGCCGAGGTCCACCAGATAGCCGAAATCGTCTGAGGCGAAGCCTAATTCGAGGGATACGGGCCGGGTGCGGACGGTGCCCTGGGCCTTGCCCGTCCGGCGGGCGCCCTTGAGCTCCTCGGGTCCGGCCCACAGCGCGGACTGCAGCCCGCCCTCGCGGGCGAGCGAGGCGATCACCTCCCCGCGGCCGCAGTCGGCCAGCAGCCGCAGCGCGCGGTACAACGACGACTTGCCTGCGCCGTTGGCGCCGGTGACCACCGACAGCCGCCCCAGCGGCAGGATCACCTCGCGCAGCGAGCGGTAGCCGCGGATCGCCACCGTGTGCAACATGGGGCCGACTGTACGGTCGACGACCGACGGGCTTAAGCCTCGTCCGCCTCGTCGAGCAGTTGCACTTCCTCGAGGTCCATCTCGTTCTGCAGTTCGCGCAGCACGATGTCGTCGATGAGGTTCTGGTTGCGCAGCGCGGTGATCTCGCGCCGCTTCCGTTCGAGCACGCCGAGCCGCACCCGCCGGACCAGCTCCTTCTTCTTGACCAGGCGGTTGTTCGTCGAGCCGCCTTCGGTGGCCAGGGCGAGCGCGGCCCTTTCCTCGTATTCCTTCTGCAGCCGACGACGCAGGTCGTCGCTGATGCCGACCTCGTCGGCGACGGTGGGCAGCGCGGTGAGCGCCGCCTGGACCCCCCGGGTTCGCGCCAGCTCCAATTCTTCGACGTACGCGACGTCGTCGGGCATCTTCGCCCAGCGGACCACGGCGGGCAGCGTGGTCCCTTGGACCAGGACGGTGGTCAGGATCACGACGACCACGATGAAGATGAGCAGGCTGCGGTCGGGGAAGGGCGCGCCGCTGAGGGTGGTCGTCGGCACGGCCAGCGCCGCCGCCAGCGACACGGCGCCGCGGAACCCGGCCCAGGCCGTGACGAAGCGCTGACGCCAGCTGACCCGGCGTTCACGCTGCGCCTCGCGACGGTCGATCAGTCGGATCAGCGCGACGGTGATCTCGCCCCAGAAGATTCGCGACAGGATCACCACGGCGGTGACCGCGAGCGCGATGAACAGGGCGTGGCGCACCCCGCCGTCCACGCCGACGATGCCGCGCAGCGCGTTGGGTATCTGGACGCCCACGAACACCCACAACGAGCCGTTGAGCAGGAACGTCGCACTGTCCCAGAAGGCATACGCCTGCAAGCGCGACCGCGCCCGGATCACCACCGGTCCGGCGTAGGCGAGCACCAGGGCGGAGACCATGACGGCGACCACGCCGCTGCACTCCATGCTCTGCGCCAGCAGGAACGCCGCGAACGGCGTCAGCAGGCTCAGCGCCCCCTCCTCCTGCGGCGCGTCGATCCGCTTGCGCAGCAACGTCACCGCCCCGCCGACCAACAGCCCGGCGGCGATACCGCCCAGATAGGAGCCGACGAATCGGCCCACCAGGTCGATCGGGGTGATCGCCGCACCCCCGATCGCGACGTGGACCGTGACGGCGAACAGGACCAGGGCGGTGCCGTCGTTGATGAGGCTCTCGGCCTTGAGCACGGTCACCGAGCGGCGGGGCAACTTCTTCGCGAGGCCCGCCACCGCGGCGGCGTCGGTGGGGGAGAGCACGGCGCCCAGGACGGCGGCCGCGTGGGAATCCATGCCGAGCGCCCGCGCCGTCCACGACACCGCGACGGCCGTCGCGATCACCAGGCCGACACTGAGGAACACGATGATGCGCGCGTTGGCGCGGATCTCG
The DNA here is from genome assembly GCF_001666955.1 of Mycobacterium sp. E735. NCBI lineage: Bacteria > Bacillati > Actinomycetota > Actinomycetes > Mycobacteriales > Mycobacteriaceae > Mycobacterium > Mycobacterium sp. E735. The sequence goes on from NZ_LZIX01000130.1 coordinate 12,861, forward strand.
CGGAAGCTGGTGTTCAGGCCCTCCCAGTACAGGATCGCCGGCAGGAACAGCAGCAGCACGATCTCGCCGTTGACGTGCACGTGCGCGAAGCTGGGGATCAGACCCAGCAACGTGCCGAGCACGATGAGCAGCACCGGGGGGCCAACGCGGTAGCGCCGGCCCAGGACCGTCCCGACGATGACGGTGGAGACGAGAGCAACGATCAGGACGAGGCCAAACACCAGCCCATCCTGCCGGACATGATCGGATTGCGCGGCTTGGGGTTTGGCCGGCGCCGCGGTCAGCCCGCTGGGTGGGCGGTCTCACCGGTCACACGCGCACCCTGTGGCGGGCATCTGGTGACTCTCGAAAGTGATAGCGCCGGCGATATCAAATTCGAGAAGCACTTACTGGTTGCGGGCTCAGGTGCAGTCGCAGCAGCAGTCGTCGCAGTCGCAGCAGCAATCGCAGCCCTCGCAGCAGCACCAGCAGCCGGTTCCGTCGCCGCGCCGCGACTTGCGCCCGGGGTTCGGCGTTCCCTCCTCGGCGCCGGGCTCGATCGGCTGGTCGCCGAAGTTGATGGGCTCCTGCTGGCCGCGCGGCGTTCCGCTCTTGGCCGTGAAACCGGCCTGGGCGAAGGTGCGCTTGATCGCGCGGCGGACCTCGTTGGTCAACAGCCGATCGACCAGCCGCCCGTCGGTGAACGACACGTCGGCCAGTGCCAGCTCGATGCCCAGCACCGCGTCGTCGCACAGGGCGCGCGCCGCCGCCACGGGAGTTGCGGTCGCCGCCAACGGGTTCCACTTCCCGCGCGCCACGTCGTCGCGGTAATCCTCGACCGCGTCCAACAGGTGCGCCACCCGGCCGAACAGCCGCCCAACCTCGCGCAACGGCGCCGCGTTGTGCGGGCGGCCGGCCAGCACGGCGGTATGCGCGAACGCCTCGGCGACGGCGGTCTCGGTGGGCTCGGTCACCATCAGCAGCGAGCTGCCCGGACGGGCCTGGGCTTCGAGCGCCGCCTGGCGGTCCATCGCGGCGACCAGCACGCCGGTGTCGAAGCCCAGGGTGTGACCGGTGTCGGTGCCCTGGCGCACCCAGCGTTCGGCGATGCGGCGCGCCGCGGGCCGCACCCCGGCCACGCCGACCATGCCGTCGCGGTCGTCGACGTGGTCACGGACCCGGGCCGCCGCCAGCGCCAGCGACACCACGGCGGCCAGTCGCACGCAGTCGCCGGTGGCCACGTCCGCGCGCCGCATGCCGCGCAGCGGGCACGGCCCGGCGGTGCGGCGGCCCGGCCGCCCCGGGGACTGCGCCTCGACCAGCAATGAGACCACCAGCCCGTCGTAGTTGGTGGCGATGCGGGCGGCCTGGCCGTAATCGTCGCGCAGCGCCAGACACAATCCGCACAATTGGGCTGTCCAGGCGGCCGCCAGCTCGCCGCCGAGCCGGTGACGGCAGGGCCGGATGATGCCAAACATGTCCAGAAGCTACCGGACCCACAGCAAACGCGCGATCGAAACGCCGAGCGTGGGATGGTCTGGTGGGCGGCGGCGCGGCGACGGGGCTCCAGGACATAATGGGCTCGATGACTGTCGGGAAGATCAAGCTCTTGGTGACCGTCGCGATGCTCGTTTCGCCGATGCTGGTGGGCTGCCACTTCGCGTCCAGGAACCCGCCGTCGACCAAGACGCTCGAGGTGCCCATGAACGAGGTGCTCACGCAGAGCGTCGTCACGCAGAGCATCACCCTGACCGTCGGCAACACGCTGGTCGTGAAGCTGGGCTCGAACTACACCACCCCGTACCGGTGGGCGCCGGAGATGAAGATCGGCGACCCGGGCGTCCTCAAGCAGGAGAGCCACCAGTTCGTGCCGCCGAGCTCCGACGCGCTCGGAGCCCCCGGCACCGAGGTGTGGAAATTCACGGCGTTGAAGCCGGGGACCACCACGATCGGCACCGCCTACACCAGCTTCGTCGGCAAGGACACGCAACCGTCGTGCACCTACACGGCCAACGTCACGGTGCAGTAAACGCTCTGGCAAACCAATGCGAGCGCGCCGCGCTCGGGCTACGGTCTTGGACGTGTTCGGCTTTCTTCGCAACTTGTCCGAGATCGGCAAACTGCCCGCACCGCTGCGCGATGAACTCGAAGCCGAGGGGATGATCTTCAGCGCGGGCAAAGTCGGGGTGAACCGGCACTTCGGCGGCCACGTGCCGGGCGTCTATTCGGCCTCGGGAGTGTCCCGCTACACGGGCGCGTTCGCGTTCACCACCGCGCGGATCCTTGCCACGCTTCCCACCCGCGGGGACGCCAACCTGCGGTCGATCGATTGCCCGTGGGACACCAGCAAGGGGCCGGCCAGGGCGACGATCACCGGCAAGGGCATGAAGCTCGAAATCGACTTGCACGGCGTCGATCCCGCCTTCAGCGGGTCGATGAAGCTCAACTACCGCAAGTCGATCCCGGACGAGGTGCTGGAAAAGCTGCCGACCACGACGCTGCGCTTCCCGGTGCAGCCGGTGTTCGTGTACCGGGCGGTCGGCGTGCGCCCCAAGGTATAGCGGCTCAACGGTTTTCGCTACGCCGCGGCGGGCCGCAGCATGCGCCCGCTGACGAGCGCCGACACCCAGCCGGGCATCAACCGCGATCCGGTGGTCATCGCCCGATAGCGCCACCCGGGCACGACGACGGCGCGGCCCCGGTCCAGCGCGCGCAGCCCGGCTGCCACGACCGGTTCGGGCGCCGCGAGCCGGCGATAGATCGCGGTGTGCGAGACGTCCGAGCCCAGCGCGTCGACGAAGCCGGTGCGGGTCGGTCCGGGGCACAGCGCGGTGACCGTGACGCCCGATCCACGGGTCTCCGCCCACAGCGCCTGGCTCAGCGACAAGACGAACGCCTTCGACGCGCCGTACGTGGCCTGATACGGCCCGGGCTGAAAGGCGATGGTGGACGCCACATTCAGGATCCCGCCCCGGCGGCGGGCCAGCATGCCGGGCAGCACCGCGTGGGTCAGCCGCACCAACGCGTCGACGTTGACCGCCACCAGCTCATGCTCGCGCCCGTCGTCGACCTCCGCGAACGGGCCGTACGTGCCGAAGCCCGCGTTGTTGACCAACACGTCGATCTCTCGCCCCGCTAGCCGGGCCACCAGGGCGTCGACGCCGGCCGGGGTGCTGAGGTCGCCGACGACCAGCTCGACGTGCTGCCCGACGCGCTGCGCCACCGCGTTCAGCCGGGCTTCGTCGCGCCCGGCGAGCACCAAAGACATGCCGCGCTGCGCCAGCTGGTCGGCGAAAATTGCGCCCAACCCGGAGCTGGCGCCGGTGATGACTGCCAGGGACATGGCAACCCCTTACTTCGCAACGGTTTTCACGGCGGGGCGGATGCCCAGCGCGTGGCTGACGAGTCCGATGCCGGCGCCCAGGATGGGCCAGATCGGCCAGAAGTACGTGGCGTCCGTGGTCGCGGCGACGGCCGCCCACACGGTGAGCACGACGACGGTCATCAGGAGGTAGCCGGCGAGGTGAATGCGCACGCTGCGGCGCGCCGCCTCGACGCGGGCGGCGCGGCGGCGTGGGTCGGCGCGCCGGATCCGCTCGAGCGGCAGGTCGGCGAGGAGCTCCCGGAGCTCGCCGGTGGTGTGCGTGCCGAACACGGCCTGCACCCGCTGCTCGTACTCGCCCAGATCGAGGTAGCCCTGCGCGAGCGCCTGGCCCAGGCGCGCGGCCGCCCTCTCCCGGTCGTGGTCGCCGGCGCGGGGGGCCATGAGTTGCTGGTTCATTTCGTCCCCTTCCTTCGGATGTGAATGGCCTTAACATAGTCCCTAATGTTAATCTCGTCAACATGGCACGTGAGCGAAAATCGCCGACCGGTTCGAAGCGCAGGGACAGCTACCACCACGGCGACCTGAAACGGGCGCTGACCAGCGCCGCGCTGTCGCTGGTCGCGGAGAAGGGGCCGAAGGGTTTCACGCTGACCGAAGCGGCGCGGCGCGCCGGCGTCAGCGCCGCCGCGCCGTACCGGCACTTCGCGGACAAGGCCGCGCTGTTGGCGACGGTGGCCGAGCAGGGCTTTCGCGACCTGCACGCCGAACTGGCCGCGGCCGCGTCCACCGACGAGCCCAAGGATCGGGTGATCGAGCTCGGCCGTGCCTACGTGCGCTGGGCCGTCGCGCACCCGGACCACTACCGGGTGATGTTCGGCGCCGAGCTGTCGAAGGCCGACCACCCCGACCTCGCCATCGCCGGCGAGCAGGCGTTCGCGGACCTACTCGACGCGATCGCGGCGTGCCAGCATGCGGGTGTCGTCGGCGGTCAGGACCCGCGCGAACTCGCCGCGCCACTGTGGTCGCTGGTGCACGGCGTCGCGTCGCTGGCGATCGGTGGCGAGCTGGTCAGCGTCGGCATCGCGCAGCAGCCGGAGGACGTCATAGCCGGCGTCGTGGCCCAAATGCTCGGCGGCTAGGCCACATTGGCCTGGCGGCGCGTCGCGTACACCTCGGCGAGAAATTGCTCGACGGCGACCGCGGTGTGCACCGCGCGTGCCGAACCGAAGATGTCGAAAGCGTGCTGGGTGAACGGCAATTCGGCGTACACCACGGGCTGGGTGCTCACCTTGCGCAGTCGTTCGACGAACGCACGCGCCTGCTCGACGGGCACCAGCGAGTCGTTGCGGCCGTGCAGGACGAAGAACGGGGGAGCGTCGGCGGAAACGTGGTTGACCGGTGAAGCGGTGACGAACGGCTGCATGTTGGTCGACGGCCGTTGCTTGACAACGGATTTGACCAACAGCGCTGGCATCATCGGATGCATCGCGTCGTTGAACCGGGTGAAATCGTAGACGCCGTAGAACGGCACGGCCGCCTGGACCCGGGTGTCGGCGTCCTCGAAGCCGGGCTGAAATTCGGCGAAGTTGGGCGTGAGGGCGGCCAGCGACGAGAGGTGGCCGCCGGCCGAACCGCCGGTGATGGCGATGAATTCGGGATCGCCGCCGTACTCGGCGATGTGCGCCTTGACCCACGCCAGGGCGCGTTTGACGTCGACGATGTGGGCGGGCCAGGTGTTGCGCGGGCTGTGCCGGTAGTTGATCGACACACAGATCCAGCCCAACTCCGCGAGGTGGCTCATCAACGGATGAGCTTGTCCGCGTTTGTTTCCCGTCGTCCAGGCGCCGCCCGGGATCTGGAACAGCACCGGGCCCTTGCCGGTGGGGTCCAGATCGGGACGGCGCCAGATGTCCAGGTAGTTGGCGCTGCCGTATTCGCCGTAGCTGATGTTGGAGTCGTGGGCGTAGTCGCGATAGATGCGCATCATCCGCAGCAGGCCCGGCGTCTTGGCGGTGCCACCGCCGGCCGGCCGGCGCCACAGATCACCCGATTCGGTGAGACGAGACGCGCCAAGGCCCTCGTCCAGCGCCTCGGTCAGCGGAATGTTGGCCTTGTGCCCGGCGCGGCTGAAGTTCAGCAGGCCGAGCGCGGACACGCCCGCCACCGTCCACGCCGCGAATCGCACCGGCCGGGTGAGGCGTCGGGCCGTCAACGCCAAGCCCCCGAGCTGACTGACGAGCGTTTGCAGCGGCAACTCGGTGACGACCACGCCGAACATGAACGAGAAGAGCGAGGCGTATCCGCTGCGCGCCAACGGCCGGTAGGCGTTGAGCGTGGACACCGCGGTCACCGCCGTGACGATCAACGAGCCGATCTGCCGGATGACATGCATGATTCGAGCTGTCCGCATGGGCTCACCTTACGAGGTGGGGTTTTGGGATCGGTAGGCACGCGTACGGTGCCTACTTACCGCACAAGACCGCTGCGTCGAGCGGCGACGGACGGAACGGACCCGGCGATGACCATGACCCTGAAGGCGTCGCTGGCGGCGGCCGCCTGCGCCGTGACCGCCCTCTCGTCCGCCGGGACGGCCAGCGCCCAATCCGCCTGCGCCGACGTCGGCGGAACCGTCGACACGGCGCAGATCTGCCGGGGCCACATCGTGACGACCACCTACACGCTCGACTTGAGCTTTCCCGTCGGCTATCCCGACCAGGCGCCCCTCGCCGACTACGTCACCCACACGCGAGACGAATGGGCCGACGACGCCAAGGCGCATCCGCCCGGCGACCGGCCGCCCTACCTGCTGACCATCACCGGGACCGCCTTCCGGTCCGGTGCGCTTACTTCCGGCACCCAGACCGTGGTGCTGGACATGAACCAGGACCTCGGCGCCCACCCGGTGACGTCGTACAAGGCCTTCACCTACGACCTCGGCAAGCGCGCGCCCATCACCTTCGACACGCTGTTCAAGCCGGGCGCCAACCCGTTGGCCGTGCTAAACCCGATCGTCCGGCGCGAGCTCGGCCCGCTTCCGTTCGGCGACCCCGGGGTGGACGCGTACCAGAACTTCGCGCTCACCGACGACGCCGTGATCTTCTTCTTCAGCCAGGGGCAGGTGCTCGCGCAGGTCGACGGACCCCAACGGCTCTCGGTGCCGCGTACCGAACTCGCGTCGTTGCTCGGGTGAGGCGGCCTAGGTGGCTTCGGCCCGGCTCTCGAGGTTCTTGACCGCGGCGGGGTCGTTCTCGGTCAGCCCCACCTTGGCCGCGCCGCCGGGGGAGCCGAGCTCGGTGAAGAAGTCCGCGTTGATCTGGGTGTACTCGCCGTATTCGGCGGGCACGTCGTCCTCGTAGTAGATCGACTCAACCGGGCACACCGGCTCGCACGCGCCGCAGTCCACACACTCGTCGGGGTGGATGTAGAGCATCCGCGCGCCCTCGTAGATGCAGTCGACGGGACATTCCTCGATGCACGCCTTGTCCTTGATGTCGACGCACGGTTCGGCGATCACATAGGCCACAAGCGTTGTCCTTCCTTGTCTGGCTGGCTAATTTAGCGCGGCCGACGCGCTACCGGCCAGGGTCATCCGTTCCATCGTTCTCGTCCCGACCGGGCGAGAGTAGGCCACGCGGCGTTGTGGAGTCACAAGCTATCGTTGTGTCACACGAATTGATTGTGATGTGATGCCATGCCGCTCAGCCCCCGGATGCCCGAGCTCGCCTCGTTCGAGGTGTTTCTGGCGATCGCCGAAACCGGCAGCCTGGGCCGCGCCGCGCGCGAACTCGGGCTGACGCAGCAGGCCATTTCGCGGCGGCTCGCGTCGATGGAGGCCCAGATCGGGGTCACGCTGGCGGTGCGCACCACCCGCGGTTCGCAGCTGACGCCCGCGGGCCTGATCGTCGCCGACTGGGCGAGACGGTTGCTCGAGGTCGCCACCGAGATCGACGCGGGCATGGGCTCGCTGCGCAAGGAGGGCCGCGAGCGGGTCCGGGTGGCGGCCAGTCAGACGATCTCCGAACAGCTGATGCCGCACTGGCTGCTGTCGCTGCAGACCGAGGCGACGCGGCGCGGCGGCTCCGCGCCCCAGGTGATTCTGACGGCCACCAACAGCGAGCACGCCATCGCCGCGGTCCGCGACGGCAGCGTCGATCTCGGATTCGTCGAAAATCCCGGCACGCCAACGGGTCTGGGTACCTGCGTGGTGGGCCAGGACGAGTTGGTGATCGTGGTGCCGCCGGGCCACAAGTGGACGCGGCGGGCGGTGTCCGCCCGCGAACTCGCGGAGACCCCGCTCGTCGCGCGCGAACCGCATTCGGGCATCCGGGATTCGCTGACGGTGGCCTTGCGTCGGGTGCTGGGCGAGGACATGGAACAGGCTCCACCGGTGCTGGAGCTGACGTCGGCCGCCGCGATGCGCGCGGCCGTGCTCGCCGGGGCGGGACCGGCGGCGATGAGCCGGCTTGCGGTGGCCGACGACCTGGCCGTCGGGCGGCTGAGCGCGGTCACGATCCCGAAGTTGGACCTGCGGCGGAAGTTTCGCGCCATCTGGGTGGGCGGGCGCACGCCACCGGCGGGGGCGGTGCGAGACATGTTGAGCCACATCGTCAGCCGGGTTAGGGCCTAGGGTTTGCCGCCAACGTCGAGTTGTCGTGGGAATTCGCGGCGTATCCCCGCAACAAGTCGACGTTCATGCGGCGGCGTCGGCTGCCAGCGCCTCGTCGTAGCGGTCGAGCACCGTCTCGGCGACCAGGCGGTGCGCGCCCAGGGGCGCGGCGATCGGAATACCGTTGTCCCGCGCGAAGGTTGAGACGCCGTCGGTGAGCAGCCCCGGCGCCAGGAACCAGGGCGCGATCACGAGCCGGCGCGCGCCGCGGCGACGCAGGTGGGCGGCGGCTTGGTGCACCGACGTCGGGCCGGG
>NZ_LZIX01000131.1:0-612 GCF_001666955.1 Mycobacterium sp. E735
GTCCCCGCCCAGGTCGAAGAAGGAGTCGTCGATGCCGACCCGTTCCACGCCCAGCACCTGGGCATAGATGCCGGCCAGGATCTCCTCGACGGCATCGCCGGGAGCGCGATAGTGCCCGCCGCCCTGGTAATCAGGCGTGGGCAGGGCGCGGGTGTCGAGCTTGCCGTTGGCCGTCAGCGGCAACTCATCAAGCACAACCACCGCCGCCGGCACCATGTAAATCGGCAGCCGATCGGTCAACCGCGCACGCACATCGGCCGGATCGGCGCCACCGGTGATATAGGCGACCAGACGCTTGTCACCGGGCCGATCCTCCCGGGCCACCACCACCGCCCGCTCCACCCCGCCCACAGCCGTCAACGCCGCCCGGACCTCACCCAACTCAATGCGATACCCGCGAACCTTGACCTGCTCATCAACACGCCCCAAATACTGCAACTGCCCATCGCCACCCCACCGCGCCAAATCCCCAGTGCGATACATCCGTTGACCCACCCCACCGAACGGACACGCCACAAACCGCCCCGCCGTCAACCCCGACCGACCCGCATACCCACACGCCACACCCCGACCCGCCACATACAACTCACCGACCACACCCACCGGCACCGG
>NZ_LZIX01000132.1:0-13484 GCF_001666955.1 Mycobacterium sp. E735
GGCGCCGGGGCGTAGGTCGACGTCTCCATGGTCACGGTCTCGATCATCGACCCGCCGGTGAGGAACGGCGGTAGCTCCGAGAGCACCTGGCGGCGGCCGTAGAGGGCGCCAACTCCGTTGGGGGCCAACATCTTGTGGCCGGAGAACGCGGCGAAGTCGACGTCCAGTGCGTGCAGGTCGACCGGCTCGTGCGGCACCGACTGGCACGCGTCCAGCACCGTCACGGCGCCGACGGCCTTGGCGCGGCCGACCAATTCCGTCACCGGCGCCACCGCGCCGGTCACGTTCGAATGATGGCTGAAAGCAACGACCTTCACGCGCTCGTCGAGCTCCAGCGAATCCAGGTCGATGCGCCCGTCGTCGGTCACGCCGTACCAGCGCAGCGTGGCGCCGCTGCGTCGGGCCAGCTCCTGCCACGGCACGATGTTGGCGTGGTGCTCCAGCTCCGTGGTGACGATCACGTCTCCCTCGCCGACGGCCCGGTCAAACCTGTTGTCGCCCAAAACATACGACGCCAGGTTGAGCGCCTCCGTGGCGTTGCGGGTGAAGACCAGCTCATCGGTGTCGGCGCCGACGAACGCCGCGACGTCGGCGCGGCTCTGCTCGTAGGCGTCTGTCGCCTCCTCCATCAGCTGGTGCGCGCCACGATGCACAGCCCCGTTGGACGTGACCAGGAACTCGCGCTCGGCGTCGAGCACCTGCAGCGGGCGCTGCGACGTCGCGCCGGAATCCAGGTACGCCAACTGCTTTCCGCCGCGCATCACGCGCTTGAGGATCGGAAAGTCAGCGCGGATGGCGTCGACGTCCAGTGCGGTCATGCCTACGCTCCCGCGGCCGCCGCTCGCGGGGATCCCAAGCGCGGCGAAGCCGGGCGCTGCGGGTCGCCGCCATCGGTCTGGGTGAAGCGCACGTAGCCGTTCTCCTCGAGCTCGTCGGCCAGCTCCGGGCCGCCGGATTCGACGATCCGGCCCCCGACGAACACGTGCACGAACTGCGGGCGGATGTAGCGCAGGATCCGGGTGTAGTGGGTGATCAACAGGATGCCGCCGTGCTCGGCCTCGGCGTAGCGGTTGACGCCCTCGCTGACCACCCGCAGCGCGTCCACATCCAGGCCGGAGTCGGTCTCGTCGAGGATCGCGATCTTGGGCTTGAGCAGACCCAGCTGCAGGATTTCGTGGCGCTTCTTCTCGCCGCCGGAAAACCCTTCGTTGACACTGCGTTCGGCGAACGCCGGGTCGATATCGAGGTCGGCCATGGCGGCCTTGACCTCCTTGACCCAGTGCCGCAGTTTCGGCGGCTCGCCGCGGACGGCGGTGGCGGCGCTGCGCAGGAAGTTCGACATCGACACGCCGGGCACCTCGACGGGGTACTGCATGGCCAAAAACAGGCCGGCGCGGGCGCGTTCGTCGACGCTCATGTCCAGCACGTTCTCGCCGTCGAGCGTGATCGAGCCGGACGTCACCCGATACTTCGGGTGACCGGCGATGGCGTAGGACAGCGTGGACTTGCCCGAGCCGTTGGGGCCCATGACCGCATGCGTCTCACCGGACTTGACGGTCAGGTTGACGCCGTTGAGGATTCCGATCTCGCGGCTGCCCTCGGGGGCGTTGGGATCTTCGACGCTGACGTGCAGGTCTTTAATTTCCAAAGTCGTCATGACGCTGTTGTCTTCTCCGTGATTTCCAGTTCGTGTTCGATGGCGGCGGTCAGGCGTTCGCGGATGTCCGGCACGGCGATCTTGGCGATGATCTCGCCGAAGAAGCCGCGCACCACCAGGCGGCGCGCCTGGTCCTCGGGGATGCCGCGGGCCCGCAGGTAGAACAGTTGCTCGTCGTCGAAGCGTCCGGTGGCACTGGCGTGTCCGGCCCCGACGATCTCGCCGGTCTCGATCTCCAGGTTGGGCACCGAGTCGGCGCGCGCCCCGTCGGTGAGCACCAGGTTGCGGTTCACCTCGAAGGTGTCGGTGTCGGTGGCCTCGGCGCGGATCAGCACGTCGCCGACCCAGACGGTGTGGGCATCGGGAAGATGCGAGGACGGATCCCCTTGCAGCGCGCCCTTGTACAGCACGTTCGACTTGCAGTTGGGTTGCGCATGGTCGACCAGCAACCGCGATTCGAGGTGCTGCCCGTCGTCGGCGAAGTACAAGCCGAGCATCTCCGCGTCCCCGCCCGGGGCGGCGTAGCGCACGTTGGCCGACATTCGCACCACCTCGCCGCCCAGGGTGACGGCGACGTGGCGCAGCACCGCGTCCTTGCCCAGCTTGGCGTGATGCGCGCTGACGTGCACCATGTCGTCGGCCCAGTCCGCGACCCACACCACGGTGAGGCGGGCGGCGTCGCCGACGATGAACTCGACGTTGTCGGCGTAGGTTCCGCTCCCGCGGTGGTCGATCACCACGACCGCCTCGCCGAGTTCGGCGACGCCGATCTGCAGGTGCCCGTAGGCCACGGCCCCGGCGCCCGGCCCCGTCACGGTGATGTTGACCGGCTCGGAGACCTGCACGTCCCGGCCGACGCTTACCAGCGTCGCGGAATTGAACGACGAAAACGCTTGGGCCGCAACCCGATCGGTGGGCACGCCGGCGCGGCCCAGCCGCTCGTCGCCGCGGCGCAGAGTCTCGACCTGCACGCCCGGCTGCTCGTCGACGCTGATCTGCGCCTTCCCGGTGGCCTGAGCGGAGCCGTCGTGCAGGCCACGCAGCCGCCGCAGCGGGGTGAACCGCCAGATCTCGTCGCGCCCGCTCGGCACCTCGAAGGCGTCCACGTCAAAAGAGGCGAACAACTCACCCTTGTTGGCAGCGGTGAGGGCCGAACCCTCAACCGCTTCAGTCACGTTCGTCACTAGCCGACCGAGCCTTCCATCTGCAACTCGATTAGCCGGTTGAGCTCCAGGGCGTACTCCATGGGCAGTTCCTTGGCGATGGGCTCGACGAAGCCGCGCACCACCATGGCCATCGCCTCGTCCTCGGTCAGCCCGCGGCTCATCAGGTAAAACAGCTGGTTGTCGCTCACCTTGGACACGGTGGCCTCGTGGCCCATCGTGACGTCGTCCTCGCGGATGTCGACGTAGGGGTAGGTGTCGCTGCGGCTGATCGTATCGACCAGCAGCGCATCGCATTTCACGCTGGAACGCGACCCGTGCGCGCCCTTGTTCACCTGCACCAGGCCGCGGTAGGAGGTGCGGCCGCCGCCGCGGGCCACCGATTTGGAGACGATGTTGCTCGACGTGTTGGGCGCCAGGTGCAGCATCTTGGCGCCGGCGTCCTGGTGCTGGCCCTCCCCGGCGAAGGCGACCGACAGGACCTCACCCTTGGCGTGCTCACCGGTCATCCAGACGGCCGGGTACTTCATGGTCACCTTGGACCCGATGTTGCCGTCGACCCACTCCATCGTGGCGCCGGCCTCGGCGCGCGCCCGCTTGGTGACCAGGTTGTAGACGTTGTTCGACCAGTTCTGAATCGTGGTGTAACGGCAACGGCCACCGGGCTTTACGATGATCTCCACCACCGCCGAGTGCAGCGAGTCCGAGGTGTAGATGGGCGCGGTGCAGCCCTCGACGTAATGCACGTAGGCGTTTTCGTCGACGATGATCAGGGTCCGCTCGAACTGGCCCATGTTCTCCGTATTGATCCGGAAGTAGGCCTGCAGCGGGATGTCGACGTGCACGCCCGGCGGAACGTAGATGAAGGACCCACCGCTCCACACCGCGGTGTTCAACGCGGAGAACTTGTTGTCCCCGGCCGGGATCACGGTGCCGAAGTACTGCTGGAAGAGCTCGGGGTGTTCCCGCAGGCCGGTGTCGGTGTCGAGGAAGATGACGCCCTGGGACTCCAGGTCCTCGCGGATCTGGTGGTACACCACCTCGGACTCGTACTGGGCGGCCACCCCGGCGACCAGCCGCTGCTTCTCGGCCTCGGGAATTCCCAAGCGGTCGTACGTATTCCGGATGTCCTCCGGCAAGTCATCCCATGAGGCCGCCTGCTTCTCGGTCGACCGCACGAAGTACTTGATGTTGTCGAAGTCGATGCCGCTCAGGTCCGAGCCCCAGTTGGGCATCGGCTTGCGGTCGAAGATGCGCAGCGCCTTCAGCCGGGTCTGCAGCATCCATTCCGGCTCGTTCTTCTTCGCCGAGATGTCGCGGACCACCGCCTCGGACAGCCCGCGCTGGGCGCTCGCTCCGGCGACGTCGGAGTCCGACCAGCCATAGCCGTAGCGGCCCAGCGACGCGATCGCCTGCTCCTGGGTCAACGGCTCTGTTATGGCCTTCTGGGCCTCTGGCGTGAGGGTCATAACGACGCTCCTTCGATGCTCGTGGTGTCGCGACGCGGGCTGGGCGCCGGGGTAAGAGGTACGTGGGTGGTGCAGGCGCAGTTGCCGTTGACGATGGTCGCCAACCGCTGCACGTGGGTTCCGAGCACCTCGGCCATGGCCTGCTGCTCGGCTTCACACAGTTCCGGGAACTCCTCGGCGACGTGCGACACCGGGCAGTGGTGCTGGCAGATCTGCACGCCGTGGATCGGGCCGCCGACCCGCGTCGTGGTGGCGACGTAACCGGCCTTGGTCAGCGCGCCGGCCACCCCCTCCGCGGCCGCCTCGACTTCGGCGTCGTCGTCGCCCTCGGCCGACGGTACGCCGGCCAGGATCGAATCGATCCGTTGCCGGGCGAACGTGCGGACGGCGTCCTCACCGCCGATTTCCCGCAACTGCCGCATGGCGGCCGCCGCCAGGTCGTCGTAGGCGTGCTCGAGCTTGGCGCGGCCCCCCGCGGTGAGCCGGAACCGCTTGGCGGGACGCCCGCGACCGACCTGCTGCCAGGACGCGGCGGGCACCGACTCGGCGTCCCCCGCTTCGATCAGGGCGTCGAGGTGGCGTCGCACTCCTGCGGCCGCCAGCCCGAGCCGGTCACCGATCTCGCCGGCGGTGATCGATCCGGACTCCACCAGCAGGCGCACGATCGCGCGGCGGGTGTGGCCATCCGGCATCGCCGCGCCGACGGCGGCGTCATCGAGGCCGGTTCGGATTTTCACAACACCAGTGTGACGCAATTCCGGGGATCGGTCTACCAAGGGTCCCCTGCGCGGGCGTTGCACTGGTCACATTCGGTACAACGCGGCGACCCGTTGCAACCGCGCTCGCGATCGCCGCCGGGTTGGCAGGCGAGCCCGGTGACCCCGACGGTTACGCTGCTCTGATGGCAGCCCGCCACCACGTGCTGAGCTCGTCGATCGCCAGCCTGCATGGCGACGAGCAGGCGGTGGGCACGCCGCTGAACGATACCGAGCTCACCGCGCTGCAGCGCACCCGCCTCTTCGGTGCGACCGGCACCATCCTGATGGCCATCGGCGCGCTGGGCGCAGGCGCCCGGCCCGTGGTCCAGGACCCGACCTTCGGGGTGCGGTTGCTCAACCTGCCGTCCCGGATCCAGACCGTGTCCCTGACGATGACGACCACCGGTGCGGTCATGATGGCGCTGGCCTGGCTGATGGTCGGACGGTTCGCCCTGGGCAGCAGGCGGATGTCCCGCGGCGACCTGGACCGCACCCTGCTGCTGTGGACGTTGCCGCTGCTGATCGCCCCGCCGATGTACAGCAAAGACGTCTACTCCTACCTGGCCCAGAGCCAGATCTCCCTCGAGGGGCTCGACCCCTATCGGGTGGGGCCGGCGTCCGGGCTCGGCCTGTCCCACGTCTTCACGCTGTCGGTCCCGACACTGTGGCGGGAGACACCGGCGCCCTACGGCCCGCTCTTCTTGTGGATCGGGCGCGGCATCTCGGCCATCACCGGGGAGAACATCGTCGCCGCCGTGCTGTGCCACCGGCTGGTCGAGCTGGTCGGCGTGGGCCTGATCGTGTGGGCGACCCCGCGGTTGGCGCGGCGCTGCGGCGTCGCGGAGGTCAGCGCGCTGTGGCTGGGCGCGGCCAATCCGCTGCTCATCATGCATCTGGTCGCCGGCGTTCACAACGAGGCACTGATGCTCGGGCTGATGCTGGCCGGCGCCGAGTTCGCGCTGCGCGGCATCGACTCGCCGCGGCTTTTCCCGGCCTCCTGGCGGCCCGGTCCCGACTGGGAACCGCTCGGCATGCTGCTGGCCGGGGCGGTCCTGATCGTGCTGTCGTCACAGGTCAAGCTGCCGTCGCTGCTGGCGCTCGGCTTCGTCACGATGGCGCTGGCGTACCGCTGCGGGGGCAACCTACGGGCGCTGCTGCTGGCGGGCGGCGCGATGAGCGCGCTGTCGCTGGCGGTGATGGCGCTCGTCGGCTGGGCCAGCGGCCTCGGTTTCGGCTGGATCTACACGCTGGGCACCGCCAACGTCGTGCGCAGCTGGATGTCGCCGCCGACGCTGCTCGCCCTGGGCACCGGGCAGGTGGGCATCCTGCTGGGGCTGGGCGATCACACCACCGCGGTGCTGGGGCTCACGCGCGCGATCGGCGTGCTGATCATCACGGTGATGGTCGGCTGGTTGTTGGTGGCCGTCTTCCGCGGCCGGTTGCATCCGATCGGCGGCCTGGGCGTGGCGCTCGGCGTCACGGTGCTGCTGTTCCCCGTCGTGCAGCCCTGGTATCTGCTCTGGGCGATCATCCCGCTCGCCGCCTGGGCGACCCGCAGCGGTTTCCGCATCGCGGTCATCGTCATCACCCTGGTCGTCGGCATCTTCGGGCCGACCGCCAACGGCGACCGCTTCGCGCTGTTCCAGATCGTGGACGCGACCCTGGCCAGCACCGTGATCGTGGCGGTGCTCATCGCGGTGACCTACACCCGGCTGCCGTGGCGGCGACTCCCGGGCGACAGCGCCGAACCGCAAGGGACGACGGCCGAAACGGCGCCGGCGCCCACGACCGCCGAGACCCCGCGCCCGGCCGCGGTGCCTGACGCCTACGCTGATTCCACGTGAGCCGCGCCGACGACGATGCAGTGGGGACCCCACCCGCTTGCGGGGGAGAGCGGCGCTCGTGAGCTCGGACGTTCCTGAAACGGTCGTGCGGCTGCGCGGGGTGAGCAAGCGCTACGGATCCACCACGGCGGTCGCCGATCTCGACCTCGAGGTGCATGCCGCCGAAGTGCTGGCCCTGCTGGGTCCCAACGGCGCGGGAAAGACCACGACAGTCGAGATGTGCGAGGGCTTCGTGCGCCCGGACGCCGGCACCATCGAGGTGCTCGGCCTGGACCCGATCGCCGACAACGCCCGCCTGCGCACCCGCATCGGCGTGATGCTGCAGGGCGGCGGCGGGTACCCGTCCGCGCGGGCCAGCGAAATGCTGAACCTGGTCGCCTCGTACGCCGCCGACCCGCTGGACCCGGCGTGGCTGCTGGACACCCTGGGCCTCACCGACGCCGCCCGTACCACCTACCGGCGGCTCTCCGGCGGCCAGCAGCAGCGGCTCGCGCTGGCCTGCGCTCTGGTCGGCCGGCCCGAGCTGGTCTTCCTCGACGAACCGACGGCGGGCATGGACGCACACGCCCGGCTGCTGGTCTGGGAGCTGATCGACGCGCTGCGCCGCGACGGCGTGACGGTGCTGCTGACGACACACCAGCTCAAGGAGGCCGAGGAACTCGCCGATCGGCTGGTCATCATCGACCACGGCGCGACCGTCGCCGCCGGCACGCCGACCGAGCTGATGCGCGCGGGCGCCAAGGACGAGCTCCGGTTCACCGCGCCGCCACGGCTCGACCTGTCGCTGCTGACCGCCGCGCTGCCGGAGGACTACAAGGCCTCGGAGGTGACGCCCGGCGAGTACCTGGTCGAGGGTCCGGTCGATCCGCAGGTGCTGGCCACCGTCACCGCGTGGTGCGCGCGGATCGACGTGCTGGCCACCGACATGCGCGTCGAGCAGCGCAGCCTCGAGGACGTGTTCCTCGACCTCACCGGCAGGAAGTTGCGGCCTTGAAACTGGACAAGACCCAATCGAACGTCTTCCCGGCTGGAACCTTCACCCCCGACCCCAGGCCGAACGCCGTCCCGCGGATGCTGGCCGCGCAATTCGGGCTGGAGCTCAAGCTGCTGTTGCGCAACGGCGAGCAGCTGCTGCTGACCATGTTCATCCCGATCACGCTGCTGGTCGGGTTGACGCTCTTGCCGTTCGGCTCCTTCGGCCACAACCGCGCCGCCACCTTCGTCCCGGCCATCATGGCCCTCGCGGTGATCTCGACCGCGTTCACCGGACAGGCCATCGCGGTCGCCTTCGACCGCCGCTACGGCGCGCTCAAGCGGTTGGGCGCGACCCCGCTGCCGGTCTGGGGCATCATCGCCGGCAAGTCGCTGGCCGTGGTCACTGTCGTGTTCCTGCAGGCAATCCTGTTGGGCGCCATCGGGTTTGCGCTGGGCTGGCGTCCAGCGTTGGCCGCGTTGGCGTTGGGCGCGGCGGTCATCGCGCTGGGCACGGCCGGGTTCGCCGCGCTCGGGCTGTTGCTCGGCGGCACGCTGCGGGCCGAAATCGTGCTGGCGGTGGCCAACCTGTTGTGGTTCGTTTTCGCCGGGCTCGGGGCACTGACCGTCGAGAGCGGGATGATCCCGACCGGGGTCAAGTGGGCGGCCCGGCTCACCCCCTCGGGTGCGCTCACCGAGGCCCTGTCGCGGGCGATGGTCCTGTCGGTGGACTGGTTCGGCATCGCCGTCCTGGCGGCGTGGGGCGCGGTCGCGGCGCTGGCGGCGCTGCGCTGGTTCCGCTTCACCTGACGCAATCACCTGACGCGGGTGAGATCGCCGCGGGGCGCTCGCGACACGTAAACCACGCACACGACACGCCGCGCCGGGTGTGCGTCGTTTACGTCTCGCGACGCCAGGGCTTACTACAGGACGTAGTTTTGCTTGGCCTACCATCGGGCCATGCCCGTGGGACGAACGCTGATGCGGCTGGTGGACCTGCTCCCCAATCCCAGCGTGCGCGTCCAGCGCCTCCTCGCCGCGGCCGTCATCCTCACCCAGGGCGGTATCGCCGTCACCGGGGCGATCGTCCGCGTCACGGCGTCGGGCCTGGGCTGCCCCACCTGGCCGCAGTGCTTCCCGGGCAGCTTCACCCCTGTCGCCCATGCCGAGGTGCCGCGCATCCACCAGGCGGTCGAATTCGGCAATCGCATGATCACCTTCGCGGTGGTCGTCGCCGCGGCGCTGGCGGTGCTGGCCGTGATCCGGGCCCGGCGCCGGACCGAGGTCCTCGTCTACGCGTGGCTGATGCCGGTGTCGACGGTGGTGCAGGCGGTCATCGGCGGCATCACCGTTCGCACCGGCCTGCTGTGGTGGACGGTCGCGATCCACCTGCTCACCTCGATGACGATGGTGTGGCTGTCGGTGCTGCTCTACGTCAAGATCAGCGAGCCCGACGACGGCGTGCTGCGCCGGCGGGTCCCCCGGCCGCTGCGCGCCCTGACGGCACTGATCGGGTTGGACCTGGCCGCGGTGCTCGTCACGGGCACGTTGGTGACGGCCGCCGGGCCGCACGCGGGTGACCGCAGCCCCACCCGGACCGTCCCCCGGCTGAAGGTCGCGGTCGACACCCTGGTCCATGCCCACTCCTCGCTGCTGGTCGCCTACCTCGCCCTGCTGGTCGGGCTGGGGTTCGGGCTGCTGGCGGTGCGCGCCGCCCGGCCGATCCTGCGGCGGCTGATCGTGCTGCTCGCCCTGGTGTGCGCGCAGGCCGCCGTCGGCACCGCGCAGTACTTCACCGGCGTACCCGCCGCGCTGGTCGCCCTGCACGTGGCCGGGGCCGCCGCCTGCACGGCCGCCACCGCCGCGCTATGGGCGTCGATGCGAGAGCGGGCCGAGGCCGAACCGCTCGCAGGCTGACTCCACGGCCACCGCGAAGTCGCGCTGGGCGCGCTCGCGGTCGTCGGCGCCCAGCTGCCGCCAGCCCAGCGACGGCGCGACGAGGTCGAGTCCCACCAGCCGCCCCTCGGCGACGTCGGCGCGCGCGTACAGGAGGTCGCGGACGGCGATTCCGGTGCGCTCGGCGGCGGCCGCCAGTGCGGCGTACCCGAGGTCCCACGGCTCGCCGTCCGGCTCGACTGGCCAGGCGTGTGATTGCTTGCCGCCGAGAAAGATCAACGCCGCCCGCGCCGTTCCGCCCGCGAGCGTCGGCACCCCGCCGGCCTCCAGGTCGCGCAGATACCGCTCATCGAGGTTCCAAGCGACCGCGTCCGGCGGGTTGAGCAGGTGGCGCACCCGCCGCGTCCAGCCGAGGAACTCGTCACGCCGGTCCGCGGGCGCGCGCAAAATCACCAGGTCGGCGTCGAGGGTCTCGGGATCGTCCCAGGACAGCCAGCGGGCGTGCAGCCCGCGGGTGCGCAGCGCGGGCACCAGGCCGGCGTCGTCGGGATGGCGCGGACCGCCCGCAAGCACGATGCGGGGATGGAAGATGTCCGGACGGGCGAGTTTCATGCCCGGGCATGATAAGCACATGCACGCAATCGAAGTCAGCGAAACCGGCGGCCCCGAGGTGCTGCGCTACGTCGACGCACCCCAGCCCACGCCCGGGCCCGGCGAGGTGCTCATCAAGGCCGAGGCGATCGGCGTCAACTACATCGACACCTACTTCCGCTCGGGGCAGTACCCGCGCGAGCTGCCGTTCATCCTCGGTTCCGAATTGTGCGGCACCGTCGAGGCGACCGGTGACGGCGTCGACGGCTTCCGCGCCGGCGAGCGGGTGGTCAGCGCATCGGCGGCCGGCGGCTACGCCGAGTACGCCACGGCCCCAGCGTTTTTGACGGCGCACGTGCCGGACGGCGTCACCTCGGACGTGGCCGCGTCGGTGCTGCTGAAGGGCCTGACCGCGCACTACCTGTTGAAGTCGGTGTATCCGGTACAGGCGGGCGACACCGTGCTGGTGCATGCCGGAGCGGGCGGGGTCGGGCTGATCCTGACGCAATGGGCGCATCTGCTCGGCGCGCGGGTCATCACCACGGTCTCCACGCCGGAGAAGGCCCGGCTGTCCCGGCAGGCCGGCGCCGACGAGGTGCTGTCCTATCCCGACGACGCGGACGACTTCGGCAGGCAGATCCGCGGGCTCACCGACGGCGCCGGTGTCGAGGCCGTGTACGACGGCGTCGGCGCCACCACCTTCGACGCCAGCCTGGCCAGCCTGGCGGTGCGGGGCACGCTGGCGCTGTTCGGCGCGGCCAGCGGGCCCGTTCCGCCGTTCGATCCGCAGCGCCTCAACGCCGCGGGCTCGGTGTTCCTGACCCGGCCGTCGCTGGCCCACTTCATTCGCACCGGCCAGGAATTCAGCTGGCGCGCAGAGGAATTGTTCGACGCGATCGCCGGCGGGGGGATCACCATCGAAGTCGGCGGCCGCTATCCGCTGGCCGAAGCGACCCGCGCCCACCAGGATCTGCAGGGCCGCAAGACGACCGGCTCGATCGTGCTGCTGCCCTGATCGCTGTCACAGCGGCCACAGCCGCCCCGCCGCCGGAGGCATGCGGCACTGTGCCACTCGAAGGCCACGCTTCGGGGGCGACGGGTCGGGCTTGTGGTGTGGCGGGATCGCGAGCGTCAGAACAGGTGCGGCAGCGCGATCACCGAGTCGACCGCCAACGCGCAGAACACCACCGCCAGATAGTTGTTCGATTGCAGGAACAACCGCAGCGGCTTGACCGGCTCGCCGGCGCGCACCCCGGCGTGCAGCTGGTGGGCCATCGCCAGGAACCACACCCCGGCGACCAAGGCGACGGCCGCGTACAGCCAGCCGGTGGCCAGCGCCAGCGCCAGCGTCGCCGCCACCGTCAGCCAGGTATAGATCAGGATCTGCTTGGTGACCTGGCGCTCGGTGGCCACGGCGGGCAGCATCGGCACACCGGCCGCCTTGTAGTCCTCCTTGTAGCGCATGGCCAGCGCCCAGGTGTGCGGCGGCGTCCAGAAGAAGATGATCGCGAACATCACCAGTGCCGGCCAGCCGATGGTGCCGGTTACCGCCGACCAGCCGATCATCACGGGCATGCAGCCGGCCGCGCCGCCCCACACGACGTTCTGCGACGTGCGGCGCTTGAGCAGCAGCGTGTAGACCAGCACGTAGAAGGCGATGGTGGCGCTGGCCAGGTGCGCCGACAACATGTTCGTCGTCCACCACAGCCAGAAGAATGACCCCACCGACAGCGCCAACCCGAACACCAGCGCATGGCTGCGCGGGACCGCGGCCCGGGCCAACGGCCGGCGTGCCGTGCGCTTCATCACCTTGTCGATGTCGGCGTCGGCCACGCAGTTGAGTGTGTTGGCGCCCGCGGCGGCCAGCATCCCGCCGACCAGCGTGTTGAGGATCAGCAGCGGGTTCACGGTGCCGCGGTCGGCGAGCAACATGGCCGGAATGGTGGTGACGAGCAGCAGCTCGATGACCCTCGGCTTGGTCAGCGCCAAGTACGCCAGTACCGTGCCCTGCACTCGGCTCGGCATCTGGCTCGGGGCGACGCGCCCGCGAACGCTCACGCAATAACTCCTTGGGGTCGCAGCTGCGCGCAGCATCTACTACGCACGATGGTAGACCGCGGGCCGGTGACGGTCTGCCCGCAGGGTCCAATCACGGGAGACTCCTCCCAGATTTCCGAACTGAATGTTACGGGTCGACGCCCACCGCGTAATTTTCACATCAGCCGGCGGCGGGTACCCGAAATCCAGCACTGCAAGAGCCGGCCCTCCCGCACTAGGGTGGGATTGATCAGCTCGATGACCCCAAGGACTGAGTCTGTGACCACACTCGAAGAGATCTCTACGCTGACCCAACCGCACCTCCCCGACGACTGGTCCGAGATCGACTCGGCCGCCGTCGACACGATTCGGGTGCTGGCCGCAGACGCGGTGCAAAAGGTCGGCAACGGACATCCCGGAACGGCGATGAGCCTGGCTCCGCTGGCGTACACGCTCTTCCAGCGAACGATGCGCCACGATCCGAGCGACACCTACTGGCTAGGGCGCGACCGCTTCGTGCTGTCCTGCGGACACAGCAGCCTGACGCTGTACATCCAGCTCTACCTCGGTGGGTTCGGCCTGGAGCTGTCCGACATCGAGTCGCTGCGCACGTGGGGATCCAAGACGCCCGGACACCCGGAGTTCCGGCACACCAAGGGCGTTGAGATCACCACGGGTCCGCTCGGCCAGGGTCTGGCCTCGGCGGTGGGCATGGCGATGGCCTCGCGCTACGAACGCGGGCTGTTCGACCCGGACGCCGCCCCGGGCACCAGCCCGTTCGACCACTTCATCTACGTGATTGCCTCCGACGGCGACATCGAGGAGGGTGTCACCTCGGAAGCCTCGTCGCTGGCCGCCGTCCAGCAGCTGGGCAACCTGATCGTCTTCTACGACCACAACCAGATCTCGATCGAGGACGACACCAACATCGCGCTGTGCGAGGACACCGCCGCGCGCTACGAGGCCTATGGCTGGCACGTGCAGAGGGTCGAGGGCGGCGAGAACGTGGTCGGCATCGAGGAGGCCATCGCCAACGCCAAGGCCGTCACCGACCGGCCGTCGTTCATCGAGCTGCGCACCATCATCGGCTTCCCGGC